>CANFFA010000070.1 GCA_947445425.1 Paludibacteraceae bacterium | reverse complement strand
TTTTCGAGCTCGCTTGGTGGCGGCTCCAAAAGTTATTTCCCGTTTTGTCCGAACTAAACCAAACTTGCAGCAACAAAACATATCTTAACTTGCTGCTGAAATTGTCCTAACATTGGGGAGTAGCATAAATATCACACTTTACATAGATGGTAACACTATTGGAACAACACCTTACAACGGAAGTTTGACATTTGGAAATCACATTTTAAAGATAGAAAAAGATGGAAAGAAATCAGAGAAGGAGGTAACTATTGCCCAAGTAGGTGGCGAAACTAATTATACATTGAGTTTTGGAAAAAATGTCAATATTGATTCAGAACCCATTGGTGCAAACATTTATATTGATGGAAATTCCACAGGAAAAACACCCTATTTTGGCATTCTTACAATTGGAAAACATATATTGCGAGTAGAAAAAGATAACAAAATAATTGAGAAAAATATAAATATTTCTCAAGCTGGAAAAGAAGCCAGTATTGTCTTTAACTTTGATCTGAAACACAAAATTGGTGAGAATTATGCAGGAGGAATCATTTTTTATGTTGATGAAAGAGGTGAACACGGGCTTGTATGTGCCCCTATTGACCAAGCAAAAAGTATAAAATGGTACAATCGAACTTTTTCAAAAAAAATGATTACAAGGACAGGAATTGGTAAAGGGAGTGATAATACTAAAACAATTATAGAATCTGAGGGTATAGGTGATTATGCTGCTCAACTTTGCTTTGATTTAATATTTAATGGATATTCCGATTGGTTTCTTCCATCAAAAGATGAATTAAATTTAATGTACATAAATTTAAAACTCAAAAGAAAAGGTAGGTTTAGTAATTACTACTATTGGAGTTCTTCTGATGATGAACATCAAGCATGGTATCAAAATTTTGATGATGGTACAATTGGTAAAACCAGTTATTATGGAGACTTATATTCTGTTCGTGCTATAAGATTTTTTTAAATATATAGTAAAAAATACTTGATATCACCCCCAGATGGGTGTAGCGTGTCGCTTTGTTCGAAGCGTTGTTCGCACTGTCGGGTGGGAAGAGAAGCTTACAGAAAATTCGGCATGTACCAGCTGCCTTTTATATTAATAGAAAAGACAGGGACGGGTGATGTAGCGGAACTGATTTCATTTCCGTCGCATTTAATAGGAGTTTTTATAGGTTGTCGGATTTTTAGATCGTGTTTAAAGGTGTTGATAAATATGTTTAGTTAGAACTGTTTAAATGGGTCTATTTACTGAATTATAGACTTGTCCCAAATTTGGTTTAAGTGCTGAAGAAGAATAATGAAATTTAATCAAATAATAGTGTGATAAAAACTCTAATTCAATATTTAGGTCACAATACTTATTCAACCATAATGAAACAAATTCATATATTTTACCAAAATAAAAATTGGCTATTTCTTTTTTTGAGGTGCTAGGGTAAAAAAAACTAACTTTGCGGAAATGCTAAGAAAAGTATTTACTGATCCTGAACATGGCAAAGTCCTTGTCTCTGATGCCGTAATTGTTTGTTACAAATCTTTGAATTCGGCTGTTTATGTTTTCAGCAATGGCATTTGTAGTTGCTTTAATAAAATAGTTAACGATGTTTTCCTGATGTTTTTTTATCATTTTTACAACCGCCTTAAATTCGTCAAGTTGACTTTCCTTGACTTTTTCGTACCATTTTTTTAGCTCTGTTACGATTATAGTTTCATGTTTAAGTATGTTTTTAGCGTCATACCATTTTCTGAAATCATTACATAAGTCATAGGCTTTTTTGAGGCTAGGGAACTTTTCAAAAACAGTTTCCATGAGTTCTACTTGATAATCATTCCAACCTTCATCGCTTTGTGAGAGCAGATATCTTGATCGTTTAAGGAGTTCTAAATCTGAGAGAATTTGCTTGTCATTGTCATTTTTGGATTTTGTTTTTTTATTCTCTTTTGTTTCTTCCGAAAGCTGATTCATTAGTCTGTTTTTCTCGCTGATACGAACATCTTTAACTGAGTTTATAACATATTGCATGACATGAAATTTGTCCACAACAATGGTTGCTCTGGGGAAATGATCTTCACAAAAACTCAGGTAAGTTGGCGACATATCACAACTGATACTTTCCACTTTTCGGGTAGTGTCGCCAAGATACGAAATGGCTTGATTCAGTTCTTTAATTTTCAGTGTTTCAACTAATAAGGCTATTTTTCCAGTCTTCTGATTGGTCAGTATCGTGAACATATCCTTGCCGATTTGCTTGTCATCGATGGCCATAATAGGACCCATATTTTCGGGCTTGGCGATGTAAACGGGTCTCTGTTTAACAATATCACCAGTGATTTTATCAACGATGTCAATCATATTAGAACCCCAAATACGATCCAGCATATCTTGCTGATAACTGCTTAAATAATTGCGATAATAAACATACAAAAGCTTGGGAGCAATGCCCCACATTTTGGCCACAGTAGTCAGATTAACGGGAGAATCTTCAATCTTTTTCATTTAAAAATATCCCCAATTCGGGGACAATTTTAATGCCTTTTATCGTAAAATCATACTGGTTGCTGTGGTGAATTTTACTACCACTGGCTTTCCAACGGCGGCGATATATTTTTAGATAAACGGGCTTGAGAGAAAAACCGTGACTCAAAACTTCTATCGGATTACAAAATCCATCTAAGTTGACATGTTCTTCACTAGCTAGAGCGTTAGGAATTCTGTCTGTCTTTTCTCGTAATTCTATTTGCAAATTATCTTTATTCTCAACAACATCACTGATGGAAAAATCGACCAGGATAAATGCAGGAACCATCATTTTGGAAACAATACGATACAATTCGGAATCACCTTTTTGAAATTTTGTGGGTTGGGACATGAGCTTAGTTTTATTTCCGCAAAGTTAGTTTTTTTTTACCCTAGCACCTCAAAAAAAGAAATAGCCCATTTTTGACCTTCGTAAAAAGTTTAATATTATTGATTGTCTTGTAACACAATTGCATACACAATTGCTTGATGTCTAAAAATCTCCTTTTGCCCAAACCAGAACGAGTGTTCGGGATCATAAATATGGGTTGGTTCACTTTTTACTGCATTGTATTCAATGATCGAAAATTGCTCCCCTTTTTCCAACTCCTCCAGGGTGTTGTATCTAATGTCCAACCTTCCGTAATAGAGGCCGTTAATTTGTCCCAATATTTGATCAAAACGAGCTTCTAGTGCAGGGGTTATGAAGGCTTTTCCATCCAGGAATTCGGTACCTCGATTATGATTTCCGAACGGAACCAGGCAGCGCTGTTCACCCAAGGGTAAAGTTTCGTCCAGATTAAGTTCTGTTTTTAATTTCGAAATCTGAAGTGCATGGCGAGGAATTTTCAACAACAATTTTAGAATGGAAGATTGACCGTCCCCAGTGACAGTTAAAAAATTCTTTATCGTAATCCCGGTTATTTTACCTTGGGATGCATTGGGAAGTCGAGCGTAGAAAAGACCTATTTCATTAGGCAGTTCGCACAGCTCCTGAATCAAAAAGTTTTGATTGGCAATTTCCCTGTATTTGATTAGGGCAGCCAAGTCATCAATCTTTTGAACCAAAACACCCCTACATCCGATGTCCGGTTTTGCGATAACGGGGAATGTAAACTCATTTTCTTTCATTAATTGAACAAAGTTATAATTCTTACTTTGTTCAATTAAAATAGTTTTAGGATAGCTGCCAGGAGGAAGTAATTGATAGGTACTCATTTTATCATCGCCATATAACCCCCCATTTTTTATCGCCGGATTGGTCAAATTGTAAAAGCGAAAAGACCTAAAATGCAACATGTAAAAGCCCCATAAAAGCACAGTGGGTAAGTAAATGATATTAGCAGACCAATACTCCCAGTGCCTGAGTTTGTGCCACCACAATTTGATCTTTAAGATGCGATTTTTCATGACTAATTAAATCTAAATGATTAATAATGAATTCATTGTTTGTCAAGACGCATTGCGTTACGTTTTTGGTTAGCATCTCCATTTTTCTATTGATCAACAAACCATTTTCATGATCCTGAGCCTCTGTTTGAGTGTGAAATTGCAATAGCTCAGCATCCGTAGGGTGAAATTGCTTATCAACTAAAAATTCATGAAACCATTTTTTTCTTTTGTCTCTGATTTCTTGGGTATAGAGTGTAACAGAAGACCAAATATACGGTTTTGAACTGTCTAAAAAGTCGGTTTGTTTTTCCGATCCATCCCAAAGAAATTGAACTAAAGTGCCACTTCTAAAGGCAATAATGGTAAATGGAGCGATATTCTCTAACTCAACCCTCTCCCACTCCACCATCATGTTGCTTTCTGCAATTATTTCTAGCAACACAAGCCCTCTACTTTTTCTATAGTACGGTTGAGGTTGGTGTTTTTGAATGGCGCCATTTAACAGCACAAATACCGTCCCATCACTTTTTACACAAAACCAGGTCCCATTTGCCAACGGGTCGGTAGGGTAATACAATGAATACCCTTCGTGCTCTATTTTCATGGGAGCAATGGCCAGAGGTCGATTAATATTTTCATCGCGATTGGAACTGAAAATGTACTGCTCATTTACTTTAATATAGCTTACTGTGCACATGTATTTCTATAATTTAGTGTGGATATGGCAACTCCAAATTCATCATTCACCTTTATATTTCCTAGAATAAGTATTCCAATTTTAATAATGGCTTGATGATGAATACAATGATCTACGTTATACAAGAGTTCACGAAAATAACTCGTTTGAATGGGCAATGCTCTATTGTTCGTTTCGGAAAGTACATGCAGCAATTTATCCTCATTTTCGATTTTTGATACGATTTCTGCTAAACACTCGATTGCATAATCTATGTTGGATTGAATCAAGACATTTCGGTCTCGTTTATCGTAATCAAGTACTCCCGCTTCATATTCAATGATCGTTTTTTGGAATATCTCAATGATATGCCGCGTATGCTCACCAATCGTACTGCCACTCAGCAATTCTATTGGCTGTGTATAGTCATCGTAGGTCATTTGATTCAAAACATCTATAAATTGAACCAGAACTGATTTAATCACTAAAAATAAACTGTTTTGTGTTCTCATTTTTTTAATTTTTCTGCAAATAACTTATGCAATTTATCCATTTTTGGTTTAATAACTACTTTACAATAAGGCTGCTCTTTATTCAAAGCATAATACTCTTGGTGATAATTTTCGGCTGAATAGAAATGAGAATATGCGGTAACTTCAGTAACGATGGGACGTTCAAAAGCCTTGTTGGCATTGAGAATAGCAATAACTTTTTCAGCAGTTTTCTTTTGTTCTTCGTTTTGATAGAAAATAGCCGATCGATATTGCGTCCCTACATCAGCACCTTGTCTGTTCAACGAGGTTGGATCGTGTAGACTAAAGAATACCTCAAGCAGTTGCTCTAAGCTCAAGATCTTGGGATTATAAGTAATTTGTACAGACTCGGCATGTCCTGTGTTACCACTACAAACTTCCGCGTAGGTCGGATTGAGGGTAGCTCCCCCACTATATCCAGAAACAACCTTCTCTACCCCTTTTAATTCCTCAAAAATCGCCTCGATACACCAGAAACAGCCACCGGCCAAAGTGATGGTTTGAGAAGAAACTTTATCCTTACTTTTCTCCAATGGTTCGAAAGAGAGGGAGGCAGAATTTACGCAATACCGTTTGCCAGTTTCAGTGGGTCCATCGTCAAAAATGTGTCCCAAATGCCCTCCACATTTAGCACAAGTAATTTCAACCCGTTTCATCCCATTGCTATTATCTTCAGTTTGAATGATTTTGCGACCTGCAATCTCCTTGTCAAAACTGGGCCATCCGCAATGTGACTCAAACTTCATCTCATGGGTAAACAAAGGCTCCCCGCAGGCCCCACATTTATAGGTTCCTTTCTCTTTGGTGAAAACGAATTCACCACTGAAAGGTTTTTCGGTACCTTTTTCTCTGAGTACAAAATACTGTGTGGGTGTTAAGCGAGATTTCCACTCTGCGGGTGATAGCTGGAGGGAGGGTTCCGCTGTATTAAAAGTTTTTTCACTTGTACTGGAATGTGAACTATTTTGTCCACAACTGTACAGAAACAGAACAAAAGAAAATAGGGTTAAAAGGGTCGCTTTCATCTTCTATATTTTTTAATAATTGAAAACAATTCATTTTTATGAAGATACAGTAGTGTGATTGAAGCAAATAAAACTACCAATGCCAGCTCAAACACCTTTCCGCCATCTCCATTTACATTTATACCTATGACGAGGAGGTGTGAAAAAATGGCTCCGGAAATGATACCCAAACTAAGTAGGATACCTACTATTATTGTTCGCGGGATTAGCAGTAAAATGGAAGTGATTAACTCCATCACTCCAAGTCCAATTCTTCCATAAGGCTCTAGTCCCAAAGCAGTAAAAATATGCACCGAATCCGGATGCGCCGTAAATTTATAATAGAGCGTTTGTATAAAAATAACAGCTACCGTAATTCTTAAGATCAGTGAAAATAGCTTCAAGTTCATAATTTTAAAATTTATATTGGTAAGAAACTTGTGTGATCAATGCGCGTGTCAGTCCATCCGGTTTAACCTTTCTAACCACTAATGGGATAGCAAGACTCCATTGAATTGAGTTTTGGTTGGTAATGCTATATTCTGAAATCAGATTGGCATTCACGGTGAAACCTTTCGAATCAGCAATGGTTTTTCTTTGTCCAAAAACATCTTCAAAAGAGTCATTTCCCAAATGATAGATTCCAATCAAGTTGGGTTTGAAAGACCATTTCTGATTCGCTGTGATAAAGTTATAGCTTCCTCTGAGCAATAAATCAGATCTCCTTTTGAACAAGTTTGTGCTTGGATAATCATTTGAGGCTGAAAATTCATCAAAATAGGAGTTTCTATTCGATTGAATTACTGGCAACTGCAAAGAACTATTGAAATCCCAATAGGCGTAATGATACGTTATTCCGAAGAGTGCATCATACGTTCCAAGGCTGGGCTGATATTCCATTGGCAAAGCAAAACCGTTAATTTTACTATTTGCGGAGGTTAATGGAATTTTTGTGCCGAATGAAGATTCCCACGACGACTTTTCTGTTTTCAAAAAGTTATAATTTCCCACCAAAAAAACATCACCCAATTGACCAATTGTACCAAAATCACCATGGGCTTGGTTGTAAGTGGTTCGTAAAGATAGATTGAACTGTTCCGAAAAATCATGGTTATAACCTAGGTAAGCATTATTATAGGTAACAGACTTGGGACCTTTTCCGAAAACATAGCCAAAATCTATACTATTTTTAATGACTTTTTCCTCTACAATATCGCTCTTATGAGCAGAGAAATAACAAATACCGGCATCGCTACATCCTTGAGCAACAGCCATATTAATACTAATGTATATCAAAAGCAAGCTTAATATCAGTTTCATGTGTAAATAATGTGCTAATTAAATAATATGCCAATGTGCCAATGATTGGACTGCAAAGATCTCAACTGCTCTATATGTAAAGTGTTTATTTTCATGCTCTTTAGTGCATTTTATGCATGAGTGTTTCATGTGTTTATAATTGTTTTTTAGTTGTCGCATGGAACTCGCACATAAACATTCCCATGTGAGTCTGTATTTATTTGTCGTGCTCGTTTCATCTTAATTTAATTTAATTTAGCGGTAGCAAATAAGTGATTGTACTGTTGACAATGAATAAGTACGTATGAATACCCACCAATCGGGATAGGAAGTTCGTAGATTTTATCATTTTGTAAAGGCCCTAGATTTACAAATTCAGTAGGGGTATTAGCTTTTGAGAGATAGACTTTTAAGTCAGGTCCTTTCGAAACAGAGAAGTTCGATAGTTTCAGATAACTTTTACCCTCTTTGATATAAATCTCAACGTTTCCCATGACAACTATTCCGACTGTTGGCTGAAAAGTCCCCTCTTTTATTTTCAGTGAACTAGACAACGAAAAATCACTGTTCATTTCACTGGTATAAATTCCCTCTTCTCTACAGGAGCTAATGCTTACAATTAGTAGCAAAAATAAAATTAGATTTTTCATCGTGATCATTTTTTATTTAAACATTAAACCCCAATTTTTATCTGCCCTTGATTTCAATTTCAGCTCGTCTTTGTTCCAGCTTTTCAGGGTGTTATTAAAAAAGGCATTGTAAAAAAGATATAATTTATTATTGACAATTTTAAAAGTGGTAGGATTAATTTCAACTTTTTCGCCGCTATCGCCCATTGCAAATGCGCACCATCCTCCATATTGTGGTTCATATTTGGAGGGTGATGTTTTAAATAACTCCCTGTTGGCTTGGCTACTGAAATAGTATTTGACACCTAAATAGCTGACTGCGTACTTAGCTGCACCCACTTCAGCCATACCCTTAGTAAAGTAAGACACAGGATCATATCCTTGTATGGCTACTCCATTTGTTATGTTGAAGTTTGTTACTCTGGTGGCTGAATCTTGGGCAGAAAGTGTAAAAGTGGTGATGAGAAAAAGAATCAAAGCCAGATTTTTTAGGTATTCTTTTTCTTGTTTTGGTGGGATGTGACAAGGGACTGGCTCATAGATATTTCCTTGTGTGTCAATAGTGACTTGTGTTGCTCGTTTCATCTTTTCGTTTTTTTATAATTAATACGACAAAGATAAAGGGTTGTAAAATTATTAAATGTCAACTACTTTACATTTTGGATAAGATTGTTCAATTTATTTATATCAGTTATGATAATTTCTTTTTTAGAATACATGATTAAACCCTCATCTTCAAGCTCTTGAAACAAAGTAATGACCGTTTGACGGGTGGCACAAATTAATTGGGCAAAATCTTTTTGTGTTAAATAATTGGGTAATGCAAAACTTTGGTCATGTATGCCCTCTTTTTCGATAATGGAACCCAAGAGTAATAACAATCGACTCCTGGCATCTTTGAAGAGAATATTTTTATAGCTATTTTTATATTGTTTGTAATTGAAACCGATGAATTTGATGTATTTCAGGGCAAAATCAGGCTTTTGCATCATCACCTCTTCCAACTTTTCTCTAAAAAAAGTGCAAAGGATAGCCTGATCCGAAACCACTTTTAGGTACTCCGTATTAGCCGCCTCTTTTGA
>CANFFA010000069.1 GCA_947445425.1 Paludibacteraceae bacterium | reverse complement strand
AGAATATGGATATGGTATATTTAACAGCAATTACAATGTCAATCATTATGGCTATAAGACGGGTATAAAGCTTGATTTTAGAAATAATTTCTTTGCTGGCGGTCTTCGGTCTAGAAATTTCTATGTAAACAAACTTCCAAGCTCTGAAGTGTATCTCTCTGTTGGTTATACTTTTCCTGTATTGAAAAAATAACTAAGGATCTGACAAGGTAGATTTCCCCCTCCTCAGGGATATACCAAATCTAAAAATTGTGTAAATGTTGCGGATGCGTGGGTTTTTTTATCCCGCCTACCATACTGCACTAATCTGTCAAGCCTATATTTGCACAGCAGCGCAACTCGAAAGATTTCGAATCGCGCTGCTGTTTTTCTTGGATTATCCTACGAGATTTTAGTTATTGTTGCCCATAGACATGTACACTGTTTTTTGCCGATGGGAGGTAGTTGACCCCTTTCCACGTAATCATCAGACAGATAAAGGCTATTACAAGCATCCAAAGTGCTGTTTTTCTGTAATGATTATTCCACCGGATGTGTATGTAAAACAGATAGGCGGCGGCAGTTACAAAGGCCCAAGTCTCCTTTGGGTCCCACGACCAATAATGCCCCCAAGCAGCTTTTGCCCAAACTGCTCCCATGAGCATACCCAGCATTAATAATCCAAAACCGATGTAAACCAAATTGTCGGTAAAATCTATAAGCTTATCATTTTCATCATATTGATAAAGTTGTTTTAAGCCTACAATGGTAGCTGCCCCCAGTATGGCATAGGAAAGAATATAGGCGGTAACATGGGGTACAAACCAGATGCTTTGCAATGCTGGCATTAGGTTCTTTGAGTGAATTTCGGGTTTGAGAATATTCACAATTACAAAAATCATCGCTACGAACAAACTGTAGCTCAACATCCATTTATACTGCCATTTAGCATAGGTAATATAGCCCACCAGTACAAGAAAAAAGGAGTACCACAGACGTGTTTCGCCCATGGTGCGCATCGGCGGTCGCTCTAGGTTGATCCAGAGCAGGGCGATAAAAAGGCCATAGCTTATAAAACCAATTGCAGTAAATACTTGTGCCCAAAGTATTTTTTTATTCAGTAAAATATTTACAAATGACACTGTCCAACAGCCTAAGGTGACCCCCGCAAACCAATTAAAATGATCCCAACTAATCATTGTTTCTCTCCTTTCTTTTTTTATTTCCAATCCAAAATAGACATAAACTTCCCAATGCACACAGTATAATTCCGAAGTAGACGGCATTTAACCACGGGTCATACACCAATTCAAAACTACTGTAATTTGAGGCTTTGCCAGCATCATTGTCATAACCATATTGATAGATGGTCCAATTCCCCATTTTTAAGGGTTTGTTGACTTCTAGTGTGGTGGAAACTTTCTCTCCTGATGCTGCGACTACCTCTATGTCGGAGGCAAAACGTTTTGCTTCAGGGCGTGTCATTACCAAGCTATATTTGTCACTAATCATAAGTGGCATATAGAGTTGTGCGTAATTTCCACAGCAGACCCACCCACTTATTTTCTTTCCTGTTGCCTTTTCTTGAACGGTTACCAAAGCGGCAGGACAGGAGCCAGGCATGTGAATTTCTCTGTAACTTTTGTCGCTGTTGCGTACTGCATCCATGATAAAGCTATCTACTTTGATAGTCCATCCCTCAATTTCGATATCCGTCTTTTTATCGGCCAATTGAAAATAGGCTGGGTCTTTTTCTGGAATTGATTTACCACTTTCTCTACCAATAATAGTGAGTTTTGGGGCATATTCCTCCATGATGAAATCCTTTAGACTGATGGCGATTGGCAGTTCCAATACGTCCTTGTTCTCACTGTACACCCGCCATTCAGGCATCTCGGCATTCTCTTCTACGTACATCACATAACGTTTCATATCTGAGGCGCCGAAGCCTGATGCAAAAAGGAATATTAAAAGACCGATGTGATTTAGATAAAAGGCATAGTCTCTCCATTTTGGTATTCTGAGCCGATTTAGAATGGCGGCCGTTAATGCCAAAATTGTAAAGAAATAGATGAGAATGAACGGCCAAGAACTGGTCATTCTGGTGAACCCTAGGGTGTCGAAAACGGTGGGTTTGTGTGTAAGTGCCCCTGCCAATTGTGGGGTAATACCCATAATGATAGTTTGAATAATCAGTGCCGCTATTAATGTAACTGAAAAGGGTACGCCAGAGAGCCATTGAAAAAATGAACTTTGCTTACGAAGCGAAAGTAATAAAATCAAGACTATCCCAGATCCTCCAATGATGATGTTGAGTGGCCAAGCCAAGTTTGAAAACTTGAATGTCCCAACTGATAACTGTAACACCATGCCGACCAGGTAGATACCGACTACGATTAAAATTGTTTCGGTGAAATGCCAGGGCTTTTGCCAAATCGGCTTTTTTATTTGTTTGTTGGTCATAATTTCTAGTTTGAATGTAGCGATTCAAAAAAACACCTTGTTGTGGCAAGGTGTTTTTTCTTTGATTATCAATTATTCTCAGGTGTAATAAGTTTTTTCTTATCCCTTGCAGATTTTATCCATTCAGGAATCATTGTTTTCTTGAATACCTCTTTTTTGGCATTAATATCTTTCATGTCCAATCCAATATAGAGTTGTGCCTTTTCTTTGGTGCTGATGTCAGGCATTACAACATTAGTTTTTCCAATTGCAAAAAGAACTTTTTGAAGTGCTGACATTGCCTTGTGTGTTCTGTCCAAACTATGGGCTAGAATTCTTTGAGTTTCTACTGGTGCGTGGAAAGATGCACCATGTGAAGCGCATACAAAATCCCAACGCCATTGTGCTTGACGAATGAGTTGAAGTACCGGTTCCATTTGTGCCTCGGTAGCACCATTGTCCCAAGCGTATTTGGCTGTAACATGTACTTCGGCCAAGTCTTTTTCGATGATGTCTCTGATTTCTATCGCTTTATCTTGGTATTCATATACATAGCCTTTCAATTTTTCTTCGCTGTCTTTGTGGCAAGTCTGGCAGGTGCTGGCAACATTTTTCAAAGGGCTCATAATCTGGTGGTCACTGAATTTAATACCACCTTCGGATTTGTAAGGCATGTGGCAATCGGCACAAGATAAACCGCGTTGTGCATGTGGTCCCATCAAAAAGATCTCATAATCTGGGTGTTGCGCTTTCAACATTGGCGCTCTACTTAATTTATGCACCCAATCTACGTGCTTGATTTCATCGTAGTATTTTTCCATATCCTCCATTTTACTTCCTTTATCCCAAGGAAAAGTGAGGTATTTACCTTCGCCTTTGAAATAATACTCCACGTGACATTGCGCACAAACCAAACTGCGCATCTCTTGTGGTGTTGCTTTTTTGATGTCCTTTCCTTGACGTTCGAAGGCCTCAATTAATCCTGGACGGGTAATGGTC
The DNA here is from genome assembly GCA_947445425.1 of Paludibacteraceae bacterium. Lineage (GTDB taxonomy): Bacteria > Bacteroidota > Bacteroidia > Bacteroidales > Paludibacteraceae > Paludibacter. The sequence goes on along the minus strand of CANFFA010000069.1, from coordinate 5,780 downwards.
AGGTTCATCGTTTTAGGGTCATGACAATCTGCACAACCAATTGGGTTCACGATTTCGGCTCCCATTTTAGACCATTTTCCGGCATAAAATTCGGCAATACCTTTTTCGTGCATCATGCGGGGTACATCAGGGCTCTTACAAGTCCAACAAGTGGCAGGTTGTACGTCGCCACCATTATGGTCAGGCGAGCCAGTCCTTACTGTATTGCGGACATCTTCCAAAGCATATTTGTGTCCACGGGGTGCTTCGTAGGCTTTTGAGAAGGCATAACCAGCCCAAAGTACTACCATTGCTGGTCGTTCTTCCAAAACATCTTGTTTGGTATTTCCCAAATGCTTGCTTTTGAAATCCATTTCTGCTGTTTTGGACCAAGTATCGAATTCGCGTGGGTAGTTAATACCCCACATTTCATTGCGAGCCTCTATGCCTGAGATGTTTACTTTTTTATTGTTGAAAATGCTGCTTACTTCGGCACGCCTTTCAGTAACTGAAGCGGCTAATAATCCCAATAGAAAGACGATTCCCATCACTGCCAGAAATAAAACCCAACCGAGCATTGGTTTATTTTTAATGGCTTGTAATAATTTTTCAAACATAATACTTTGTTTTAGAGTTTGTTTTAATTTCTTTTTCAAATAGATTTATTTCATAGCCGATTTTAGCCAATCAGGTACCGGCGATTTTGGCAGTGGGGTAAGTGGGGCATTGGGTGCTGAGTGGATATTGCTCATTCGACCATGCGGTACCTCTCTGTGGCAATCCCAACAGGCTTTTCCCATTCCTTTTCTGGTGTCTGAATAGCTAATGGCAGTGTTTTTTAAGCAACTTGAATTGAGTCCGCTATGACAGCGAATGCAATTGTTCATGATCACTTCGTAACTTTCCTCACGGGGACGAATAGCAGTTGGCTCCATGCGCAAGGTGAAAATGGCCGAGTGATACAGTCCATCTTTTGCCTTGAAAAGATACTTCTTAAAGGCGTTGTCGTGTGGAACATGGCAGTCATTGCAATTGGTCCAAGGGGCATGGGAGCTATGTCTCCATGATTCATAATACGGAGCCATAATGTGACAGTTCACGCAAGATGATGGATCGTCAGATAGGTAAGAGTGTATTCTGGCCATGTATCCAATATAGATGGCCAGTCCAGCGACTACGCCAGCGATCACGGCCAAAGGAACGATGAGCTCTTTGGGAATTGAGAGTAGTTGTCGGATTTTTTTTATCATGGGCTCGTTGTTTAGTAGTGGGAAATAAATAATGTCTTATTATTTTATAAGTCAAATATTAATGGTACGCGGATTTATACAGAAAATACTGATAAAAAAATGGATCTATAATTGACTACGTCAATTGATTATACGCTCTTATCAAAAATGCTTGCATTTTTTTTAATCCGTTTTTAATCCGTTTAGACCGTGTAAATCAGCGTTCCATTTTCTTCTAAAATACGACATTATATTTGTCCCATTACTTATTGACCAATTGATTTTGAAGATTCATAAAACAGTTGAAATTGTTCAGCTATTTTAAAAAATCAGGTTTGAATGCGATCATTAGCCATGCCCATTGATTATTGGCTTTTGCATCACCGCTTCCATTTAATTGTTGTAGCGTTGCAGTGGCCAACATCTGTGAGTAACCGCCACTAATTTGTACATTCTCGTCCAACTTATAGCCTAGCGTAAAATCAATTTCAGTACCTAGTTTTGAATTCATTTTGCCACCTACTACTGCAGGGTCAATCATTTCATTGGCTGCGATAAAATAGTGTGGTGTTAAGCCTGCATTAAATTTCCCGTTTTTGTAGGCTATCGTTCCGTAAATATCGTTTAAGCCGACCCCATTCAAATGATTACCCACATAAAAATAATCCATTAGTCCGTTAAATTTATGGTTGGTGCCGTAAAATGGGTTGAATGAAGCATTCGTATAATTGCTATTGTTCTTTTTCTCCAATTGGCTGGTTCCAGAAAGAAGTTCGTAGCCAAGGTTCGTAGCCCAGTTTTCGTTGATATTTACATTTGCACCTACCGCAGCATAATGTGCCGAGACTTTTCTGAGCGTAATGTCTTTACCTGTAGTATAATATCCAGCAGCAAATAATGAAGTTGATCCAAGGTTATAGCTTAATCTACTTCCCATGGTTTGGGTATAAGCAAGTTTGTAAACAGGGACAAGATCTGCTGATTTGTTTTGCAAACCATTGTTGAGCAATAATATACTGACCCCAAGCTCACTTATTTTCTTGTTAAACCAGAGGAATTGCAAGGTTTTATAATTTCCAGTCACACTATAATCTGTTCCCTTTAATTTTTCAGCATCTTGGTTGTAAGCAGCCCCCAAGTGAAGTTTGAAAGCATCTTCATATTTAAACAATGCAATGTCATGTGATCTAGCTTGTTGCGCCCAATCTACATTCCCCAAAATTCGTGCATCGTCGTAATCCAACTCCTGACGACCGAGCTTCATAGACAGTGTACTGTTGAATTTATATTCTGCCCAAGCTTGTTGAAGCATGAGTTGATTGGAAGTCGTGCTCATTTGCGTTTGATCACCCCAAACACGAACATCCTGTATGCTCATTCTATAGCTAAGTTTATCTGTTGTTGATATAAAATTCAATCGTGTTCTTTGTGAAATAGAAAATGCAGATTCGTCGCTACCCAAAACCAATGCTTTGTACCCATGTCTCAATTCGGTACGCGGTCTGAATTCTGCGGATATTTTTAATTGTGCACTAGTGTTCAATGTATTGAATGCTAAAATAATACTGACGAAGAATAGGCTTTTCCTAATTTTATCCATTTTGTTTTTTTTATATTTCCTGCAAAAATAAGTATTGACTTGCAGAATAAGTGTAACAGATGTTACACATTTAATATTTGTGTTCAAGAAATGTTGAATAATTCAGAAAAGCATGCGAGTTTATTTAAATATTCATCGCTGCATTTACTTTGCATTTTTTTAGTGTTTGTAAAAGCATGTGCTTGTTTTATTTAGAATTAAATTCAGCGGATCCGATTTTTGAAAATTGAGCAATATATAAAGGGTATCAACTGAACCAAACCTTCATCCATCTGTTTTTGTAGTGAGTGAAATCTAAATTAATTTATAAACAAATACAAATCATGAATTCAAATTATAAACAAATACTTTCGCCATTTACATTTCCAGTTTCAGGCATTCAAGTCGACAATCGTATTGTATTGGCTCCAATGACAACTTATTCAGGCAATGATGACGGTACTACCACTGATGCTGAAGTGGCCTATTATAAATTACGGAATGAGTCGGCAGGTTTATTGATTTCTGCCTGTGCTTATGTTCAAAAACAAGGTAAGGGATTTAATGCGCAGATAGGGGCGGATACAGACGAAATGATTCCGAGTTTGCAACGCATTGCAGAAGCATTGAAAGAAAATGGAGGAAAAGCTGTACTTCAAATTTATCATGGTGGAAGAATGTCACCTTCTGATGTTTTGCCTGATGGACAATCTGTTAGTGCAAGTGCAGTAGCGGCAGAAAGACCTGGTGCACAGCTTCCACGTGAAATGACTGAAGCTGAAATTTTAGAAACGATTCAAGCTTTTGGACAAGCTACTCGCAGGGCCATTGCAGCAGGTTTTGATGGTGTAGAAATTCATGGTGCGAATACCTACCTCTTACAACAATTCTTCTCACCGCACTCTAATCGTCGAACAGATAACTGGGGAGGTGATTTGAATAAAAGAATGAATTTTCCATTAGCAGTAGTAGATGCAGTGAAACAAGCCGTTGAACTTGCTAATCGTCCCTTTATAGTTGGATATCGAATTTCTCCAGAAGAGATTGAAAATCCGGGCATTACAATCGAAGATACAATGAGTCTTGTTCAAGCTCTTGCACTTAAAAAACTGGACTTCTTACACGTTTCGACTCCGGACTTTTGGACGGTTTCAATTCGTGACAAAGAAGATACTAGAGTTCGGGCTCAACTGATTTCAAGCAAAGTTGGAACCGTTTTACCAATTATTGGTGTTGGTGGAGTACATACCCCTGAAGATGCCGAAAAAATTCTTTCAACCGGTATTCCGCTTGTTGCAATGGGAAGAGAGCTATTGATGGATCCACTTTGGTTGAAAAAAGTGAAAAATAATACGGTTGATCAGATTGTAACAGAACTTGATTTAGATTCTCAAGACTTTTTGAAAATTCCAAGTCCACTCTGGGCGGGGCTGGTTTCAAGGCCGGGTTGGATGCCGTTGAAATGCAAAAAATAATATCATACTGAAAATAAAAACTCGGTTAAGCATCCAATTGTAGAACTTAGCCGAGTTTTGTGACAATAGCAATACAAATACATGAATTATGGCTATAAAAAATTTACAAACAAAAATTGGAATTATACCCGATGGTGTATTTGGACCAGCAACTCTCAAGGCAGCAGTGAAATACTACAAACTTGACGCTGCTCAAGGTGCTCATTTTTTTGGACAAACGGGTCATGAATCCGAGGGTTTTGTCATTTTTTCGGAAAACCTTAATTATAAGGCAGACACATTAACTCAGGTTTGGCCACATCTATTTCCTGTTGATATTGCAAGGATATATGCCAATCAGCCAGAGAAAATTGCAAACAGAGCCTATGCAAATAGGATGGGGAACGGTGATGAAAATAGTGGTGACGGTTGGAAATTCAGAGGACGTGGCGCCATTCAATTAACGGGAAAAGAGAGTTATCAACTATTTACAAATCACATTGGAGTCCCCGAAATTATGAATAATCCTGATTTAGTGGCAACAGACTATGCTTTTGAATCAGCTCTCTATTTTTTCGAAAAGAACAGTTTATGGAACATCTGCGAAAAAGGTGTCAGCGAGCCAATAATTTTGGAATTGACTAAAAGAATCAATGGTGGCAGCAATGGTTTGGACGATAGAACAGCAAAAACCGAGAAATTTTACTCTGAATTGAAATCACTAATAAATTAAAATTAGGTCAATAAGTTCTTATTTCTAATGGTCCAGATCGGTAATACCTCACCCAAAACATAGAAGATTATTGCCACATTACAAATTGATTAAAATTAATTATTAAAATGTGTTTTACTACATTGCTCTTCTCTTAAAAAATGTAATCATTACAATTTCTTTAAATTAAAACTATATATTTGCGAATGTTTGATAAACCAAAAGGAGTATTTAGATATCTACTTTTATACCTACTTTATATCAAACAGACCTAGTTTACCTGGAGTGAATTGAGACCCGCACCATGTAATCGCTGAAAGTTCTAAATTAATTAATGCTTTAAGGAAAATCTTTATGATAAAAAATTACAAAAGTATATTGGTGTCATCTAATTTCTTCCCTCTTAAGACACCGAAATAATACTTTTGAATTACTACTTCCCACATTATTTAGCATCAGTTACATTGAAAAACTGTACTAAAATCCCTATTGGAATTCCCCATGAATTTGCTCAAATAAGAAGACTACTTTTTATTTGATGGACTTTTACATCCCTAAAAACTATATTTTCAATCAGAGGCATCCTATGGAGTGAATTGAGACCCGCACCAAGCCCGCCCGAAAGTTCTAAACCATTTTTAAAATTATAAGGAGAAAAATTATAGGAAATAGCTAAACTCAATTCGCGTAAATTATTGATAATTTATGCCCAATAGATAAGATTTTTTCATATCTATTCCAACTTTATCTGTCCACTTCTGGCTTTAAGTCATTAACTCTTATAGAGCTAATGCTTACTCATCCCAAATCATATCCGTTTTTTTTTT
>CANFFA010000068.1 GCA_947445425.1 Paludibacteraceae bacterium | reverse complement strand
GGTGCAAAGACAAATACAAGAAGGGTTGTAAAGATTAATAGTGCATTAAAGGCAATACTAAAATTATCATCAATGTACATATCATTATAATAGTGTACAGATTGATCCCAACCCATAAGATTTAAGATAAATGCAATGGTCAGACCAACATAAATGGTTGGAAGCAAAACTTTCTTTTTCTCTAAAGCACCAAAAAATAAAACAATTAGTGCAATGATGGAGATCGTAATAATGGCGTGCATAATTTACAGCTGTATAAGTTATTGTAAAGAATTTAGTTGGTCAGCAACGATAGTCATTGACAAATAATCAACGAATAGAAAAGATAAAAAAAGCAAGTATACTATAGACCTTACAATTTAACCTGATCTAGAAATTGCAAAATAATAGTTGGATAAATACCTATCAAGAATATCAAAACAATAATAGGTGTAAACAAGATCATTTCTTTAGTTGTCAAATCCTTGAACTGTGATGTTAATTCATTGGTAGGACCGTACATAATCTTTTGATACATTTTAAGCATATATACAGCACCCAAAATGATAGTAGTACCAGTAATGATAGCAAGCAAAGGGTTAAATTGGAAAAGTCCTAAAAGTATCATAAACTCACCAACAAAACTATTCGTCAATGGTAATGAAACATTCGCTAAAACAATTATCAAAAATACAGATGCAAACTTAGGGGCTACACTAGCAATCCCACCTAAATTAGCAATGATATCCGTATGCGTACGTCTTCTAATCACCAGGTAACAAAGAAAGAATCCAACAACATTTATTCCATGCGTAAACATTTGAATGATTGATCCCTGTAAACCATATTGATTATTGGATAATATACCTAAAGCAATAATTCCCACATGCGAAAGTGAAGCAAAAGCAATTAATTTTTTCAACCTCGGTTGAGAGATGGCGATAAAAGCACCATAAATTACTCCAAAAACAATTAATGGAAGGAAAAATAAGGAGCCACCAGCAACAACATCAGGACAAAGAGGTAGTATAAAGCGAATCAATCCATAAAGACCCATTTTCAGCATGACCCCTGCCAAAAGCATAGAACCTTGCACTGGTGATACATTATAAGTCTCAGCTTGCCAAGAATGGAATGGAAACAAAGGAATTTTTATAGCAAAAGCAAGAAAAAATGCAAGAAAAACAGGAACTTGAATTGCATATGGTAATGAGAGAGTCAAAAAGGTATTAAAGTCAAATGAATGCGGTATTGGAGTAAGCGTATAAAGATACAAGATCGCCACCAACATGGCGAAACTACCAACCACGGTATAAATTAAAAATTTAAGACTAATTTTATTAGCATTCTCACCACCCCAAAAAGCTGTTATAAAGAAAATTGGAACTAAGGCCAACTCCCAGAAGATATAGAACAAAATAATATCAGAAGCTAAGAATACCCCCAACAATGCAGTCTCCATGAGCATCACCAATGCATAAAAACTAGAAACTTTCTTATCAGATCGTTCAGGAGAAGCAATAATAATTGGTACTAAAATAGTGGTTAGTAAAACCAATATTAAAGAGATACCATCCATTTTCATGGAGATATTTAAATCCAACAAATGTAAAGCATGAATGTCTAAAACCAAGGCTTTTTGACCTGTAGATACATAAAAGTAAGCACCCACAAAGGAAATCACTAGCACGATGAGAGAAGTGACAAAGGCAAACATTCGACTTCTTCGACCTAATTTATCTGAGAATAATAGTAAAGAAGCAAAGAGTGGCAGCAGTAATAATAGAACTATGATCATATTTCTTAAAGAATAATATTTAAAAATAATACAGTAATAATACTAAAGACCATCAACAATAGATATAGACCTGTATTACCTGATTGTAAACGTCGTACATAATTACCAATCAAAAGAGTCGATGATCCTATTGAATCTATAAAGCTATTAAGTATGGTTTGATCAACAATAGTACGAAAGAAATTTGAAATGAAAATCGATGGTTTTACAATAATAAAATCATAGATCTCATCAAAATAAAATTTATCTGCCATTAGACTAGTTAAACCAGATGCAGATTGTAAAGCTTTTTCATTCACAAATCGCTTGTAGCTAAATAAGATAATACTAACAATCACTAGAAGTGGCAATAAAAGTATACTCCACTCTTCTGTTACATTAGGAATTGTCTCATGTGAAGGTACAAGTTTATGTGAGATTTCAAAAATTGGTGCTAAATAATTTTCAAATTGATGATTCTCACTAAAAAGTGCTGGGATATTAATAAATCCAACAACCATAGAGAAAAACGCCAATATTGACATGGGCAATAACATCGTTTTTGGAGATTCATGCACATGATGATTGGCTTTAACCGCATCACTTTCTGGTTTTAAGAAAACCACAAATAGCAATCTGAACATGTAAATACTGGTTAGCAAAGAGACCAATGTAGCCACTAAGCCCATGGTCAAACTATGTTCATAGGCAACACCTAAAATCAACTCTTTAGAGAAAAACCCTGCGAAAGGAGGAAGTCCTGAAATAGCAATTGTACCGATCACAAAGAGTGCAAAAGTAGCAGGTATCTTTTTACTTAAGCCACCCATTTTGCGAATATCCTGCTCGTTATTCAAAGCATGTATCACGCTTCCAGCTGCTAAGAAAAGAAGTGCCTTGAAAAAAGCATGTGTAAAAAGGTGGAACATAGCACCTGTGAAAGAACCCAATCCAACAGCCATAAAAAGGAAACCCAATTGGCTCACTGTTGAATAAGCTAAAATCTTCTTGATATCATTTTGATAAATGGCAATCAATCCAGCCACTATAGCGGTAGTTGTACCAATAATCAGAATGATATTCAAAGTAATTGGAGACAAAACAAAGAGTACGCTAGAGCGAGCAATTAAATAAATACCTGCAGTTACCATTGTAGCAGCATGAATCAAAGCCGATACAGGCGTTGGACCAGCCATCGCATCTGGTAACCAAGTGAACAATGGAATTTGAGCACTCTTTCCTGTAGCACCAACAAACAGACACAAAGTGATTACCATTAAAGTGGGGTTGCCAATTTCAAGTGTACTGGCTTTAGCAGCAATTTCACTGATGGTAAGACTATGAAAATTAGTATAAAGTAAAAACATGGCGATTAAAAATCCTAAATCACCGATGCGATTATAAATAAAGGCTTTTTTAGCTGCATCATTATTGGCATGATCTTTAAACCAAAATCCAATCAGTAAATAAGAACTTAAGCCTACTCCTTCCCATCCTATGAAAAGAACTAAATAATTAGAGCTTAAAACAAGAATGAGCATGAAAAAAACAAATAAATTTAGATATGAAAAGAAACGATTGTTAGCTTCGTCTTCTTTCATATAGCCAATAGAATAGATGTGAATCATTAAACCAACGCCATTGATAATCAACAACATTAATGCAGATAATCTATCTACTACGAATTCAAAAGGAATGTTTAAACTACCTACATTAATCCAATTGAATAAAAAAGTAGTTAGCGTTTCGTTATTAGAACTAACAAAATTGAATAAAACAGTAGCGATTACTAAATTGATGAATATAACAGAAGAGGCTAAAATACCGGCAGTACTTTTAGACATTAACTTCTGAGTCAATCCTAATAATAGAAATCCCAATAACGGAAAAACAATAAGTAATATGGGTAGTAGTTGCATAAAATTAATTAGCTAGAAAACATTAGAAAAAAATAGCTATAAAGAAAATCAATGAATTATATAATGATCAAGTATTCATTACTTATATTACCACTTGAGCTTATTCAGCACCTGAATGTCGATCGTCTTAGTAGAGCGGAATACAACCACCAAAAGCCCCAAACCAATTGCCACTTCGGCAGCAGCCACTACCATGATAAAAAACACGAAAATCTGTCCAGCAGGATCATTTCGATAAGCAGAAAAAGCAGTAAGCAAAAGGTTTGCAGAATTAAGCATTAATTCCACAGACATAAAGATTACCAAAGCATTCCGTTTGGATAATACACCAACCACCCCTATGGAAAAAAGAGCAGAGCAGAAAATTATGTAATACTGTAAAGGAACAGTCTGAAATTGCGACATTGTAGTTTCCATTCTATTAAATTTTATCTTTTTTACCCAACATCACAGCGCCTACCATTGCCGATAGAAACAAAATAGATGAAAGTTCAAAGGGGAGTAAATAATCTCTATATAAGATCGTTCCAAGATTTTTAACAAGACCAATTTGGGTTAACTCTGGATTAGAAACCACAGCCACATCAAATGATTTAAGAGATCCAATTAGTAATAAGAAGAGCAATCCGCCAGCAATTCCAGCGATAAATTTCATCAAGTTCGTTTTAGAAAACTGACCTTCTTTATTGAGGTTAAGAAGCATCACCGTAAAAAGGAACAAAACCATGATAGCACCAGCATAAACAATGACATGTACCACAGCTAAAAACTGAGCATTCAGCAAAATATAATGTCCCGCCAATGTAAAAAAGGTAAGGGTCATATACAAAACACTGTGAATGGGATTTTTAGACAATAAAACATTTATAGCCGAAAAAATTGCCACAGCGCTTAAAAAAATAAACAGGTAGGTAGAAAACATATTTTATCGGATTTTTTAGATTTAAAAATAACCTAATTTTGAATATTTAAATAGAGACTAACTCTTAAGTTATAAATGTTTATTTATTATGTGATTTTGATTTATCAAGTTTAAAAGTTTTCACTTCTGCAGTTTGCCTTTTTGATATATCAATGGGTGCATCTTTAGGTTCAACTAACTTATCTTTTCCATAAACAAATGCATTTCGTTTGGTTTCACTAGCAACAAACCTATCAGTAAGAAAAATAGCTTCTTTAGGACAAGCGGTTTCACAATTACCACAAAAGATGCAACGAAGCATATTTATTTCATAGATAGAAGCGTACTTCTCTTCACGGTACAAATGCAACTCATCGTCTGTTCTTTCAGCAGCAACCATGGTAATGGCCTCAGCTGGACAGGATAAAGCACATAGTCCACAGGCGGTACAACGTTCGCGACCTTCATCATCCCTTTTCAGTACATGTAAACCACGATAAATATCGGAAACTGGTCTTTTAACTTCAGGATATTGAATGGTAACCTCTTTCTTGAAAAAGTGACTCATGGTGATATAAAGTCCTTTTAAAATAGCTGGTAAATAAAGCCGCTCCATAAATGTCATCTCCTTGTTTGAGACAACTTTGGATCTATTGGTAAGCTGTATTTTTGGATTTTGATTCATTGATTAACGTTTAATGATTAGTGATTAACGTTTAGTGATTTGCAATAAATCACTGATTTCACTTAAATAATAGTTTGAAAAAGCCTGTTAAGATAAGATTAACCATTGCCATAGGTAAAAGCACCTTCCAACCAAATCGCATCAATTGATCATATCGGAAACGAGGTAATGTCCAACGTATCCACATGAAAACAAACATAAAAAATGCAATTTTAATGAAGAGTACAGCTGTTCCAATAATAGTAATCCAGTTTGGAGAAACACCTAGAACATCCATAAAAGGGAAGTTATAGCCACCAAAATATAGAGAGGAAATCATCGCCGAAGCAATAAACATATTGATGTATTCAGAAAAAAGGTAGAATCCTAATTTCATAGAACTATATTCAGTGTGATATCCACCAATTAATTCAGTTTCACACTCAGGTAAGTCGAAAGGAGTACGATTACATTCAGCAAAAGCACAAACTATAAATACAAGAAAGCCGATTGGTTGGGTCCAGATATTCCAGTTAAAACCATGTTGTTGCGCTACAATATCATTAACACTCAAACTACCAGTGGTCATGACTATGGTCACAATGGCCATACTCATCGCCAACTCATAACTAATCATTTGTGAGGCAGCACGAACTGCACCCATAAGCGCATATTTGTTATTAGAAGCCCATCCACCTATCATAACGCCATATACCCCAATAGAGACTACTGCGAAGGTATACAAAACACCGATGTTAATATCCGCCATTTGAAGAGAATAATCAACACCACCAATATTTAGATTTCCACCCCATGGAATAACTGCGCTACTTAACAAGGCAACCAACATGGTCAGCGATGGACCCAAAATATACAAGAATTTATCTGCATTGGCAGGCATAAATTCCTCTTTCATGAACAATTTTAATCCATCTGCAACAGGTTGAAGTAGTCCGAAAGTACCAGCACGATTAGGTCCTAAACGATCCTGAAAAAAACCAGCTACCTTACGTTCCAAAAGTGTAGCGTACATCGCTATTAACAAGCTGAGTAGTAATATACCCCCCGCTAAAGATAATTTATAAGTCAAAAAATGTATATCCATAACTATTCCATTGTTTCTTTAATCGGGTTAATAACCGAAGGGATGACCACATTTTTATAATGATTTTGATTAAGCACCGAACTTGGAACAATTGTAGCAGGTCCCTCTATTGTCCAATCACTAGCTTGTTTTTTATCAAATCTACATTCATTGCAAATAAAATCGTGCACTTCACCGTAAGTATCCTTACGACCAGTAACGCGATACACCTCATTTCCTCTGAACCAGATGGTAGACTTACCGCTACATTTAGTGCAATTTCTATGTGCTTCCATCGGTTTTAAAAACCAAACACGGTTCTTAAACCTAAAGGTTTTATCGGTTAATGCCCCTACAGGACAAACGTCGATCATATTTCCAGAGAAATCATTTTCAATGGCTTGATGAACAAAAGTAGAGATTTCAGATTTTTCACCACGGTATAAAATTCCATGAACCCTGTTGTCAGTCAATTGATCCGCAGCGTAAACACAACGATAACAAAGAATACAACGATTTGGGTGAAATTGAATCTTGTCACCTATATCAATTTTATCATAGGTGCGTTTTTCTTCTTCATAGCGAGAAGCATTGGTACCGTGCTCATAGCTAAGATTTTGCAAATCACATTCACCCGCTTGGTCACAAACAGGACAATCTAAAGGGTGATTGATCAGTAGAAATTCTACAACCGCTTTGCGAGCATCTATTACCTCAGGAGAAGTGATGTTTTGCACCACCATTCCATCCATAACTTCAGTACGGCAAGAAGCTACCAATTTGGGCATAGGTCTTGGATCTTTTTCGGAGCCTTGTACGACTTTCACCATACAGGTACGACATTTTCCACCACTATCTTTGAGTTCCGAATGATAGCACATCGCAGGAGGAACAATGTCACCCCCTATCAACCTTGCTGCTTGCAAGATGGTAGTTCCTGCTTCAACTTCTATGCTTTGATTGTCTATAGTTACTTTGAACATTTGCTTTGAGTGATTTATGATTAGTGATGAATGATGAACGTTTAGTGATTAAGGTTTAGTGATTAGTAATCATAATTCACTAAACATTAATTGTTAAACACTTATCACAACTTATCTATCGATCCGTGTCTAGTATTTTTTATTAGCTCTGGATTTTCAACATGATATACAAATTCATGTCTAAAATGACGAATGGCTGCAGCAACCGGCCATGAGGCAGCATCACCGAGAGGACAAATGGTATTACCTTCAATTTTAGAAGCTATACTTACCAATAAATCGATGTCTTTCATTTTACCATGACCATTTTCAATACGATGAAGTACACTTTCCATCCAGCTCGTTCCTTCACGACAAGGAGAACATTGTCCACAAGATTCGTGGTGATAAAAACGAGAGAAATTAAAAGTATTTCGAACAATACAAGCATCTTCGTCATAAACTATAAATCCTCCCGAACCAAGCATAGAACCAGAAATAAAACCACCATCAGATAGGGATTCATAACTCATCAAACGCTTCTCACCAGCAGCAGTTTCCAACATTAATTTCTTGGGTAAAATAGGAACAGAAGATCCACCTGGTATAACAGCCTTCAATTCTTTTCCACCTTTTATACCGCCACAATACTTTTCACTGTAGATAAATTCTTCAACGGGTAATCCCATTTCGATTTCATAAACCCCAGGATTATTAATATTTCCACAGGCAGAAATCAATTTTGTACCAGTACTTCTACCAATACCAATTTTAGCATATTCTTCGCCGCCATTGTTCACAATCCAACCGATATTGGCCAATGTTTCAACATTGTTAACCACAGTAGGACAGCCATATAAACCTTTAATAGCAGGAAAAGGAGGTTTTAAACGAGGTGTACCACGTTTGCCCTCTAAAGATTCCAACAAAGCTGTTTCCTCACCACAAATATAGGCTCCAGCACCACAATGCACATGTAAATCTAAATCAAAACCACTACCCAAGATATTCTTACCCAACAATTTAGCAGCATACGCTTCTTTAATCGCCTCATTCAGAATTCCAACAATATACTTGAATTCACCCCTTACATAGATATAAGCAGTATTAGCACCCAAAGCATAAGAAGAACAAATCATCCCTTCGATGAGTCTGTGTGGAATGTGCTCCAACAAGTAGCGATCCTTGAAGGTTCCAGGCTCACTTTCATCAGCGTTACAAACCAAATAACGAGGGTTGTTTGATTTTTTATCAATAAAACTCCACTTCATACCCGTTGGGAAACCAGCACCGCCACGACCTCTAAGACCAGCAGTTTTAACTTGTTCTACCACCTCATCAGGTGTCATCCCTTTTAGGGCTTTTTCTAGAGAAAGATATCCCCCTTGTTTACGATATACCTCCAAAGAACGAATCCCTTCGAGCTCAATATTTTCTAAGACAATCTTTCTTTCCATGTTAGCTCTTCTGGTTTAGCAAGTTGGCTTTCGCTGCGTAGCTTTGTAATTATTTCGTCTATTTTTTTCAAGTCCAAAAACTCATGAAATTCTGTATTCACCTGCATAACAGGGGCAGAACCACAAGCGCCAAGGCATTCAACAGCTTTTAAGGAGAATAAGCCATCAGCAGTTGTTTCACCAATTTTAATCTGAAGAATCTCTTGCAAGTAGTCTATCATATCATCCGCACCACAGATACCACAAGGACCAGTTTGGCATACTTCAATCACATATTTCCCTACTGGATCTAAATAGAATTGTGAATAAAAACTAGCTACTTCATATACTTCAATAGGTGTAATTCCTAATAAAGTAGCCACATAGTCCATAATATCTACATTCAAACTACCACCCAATTCCTCTTGAGCAATGTGCAAAATAGGAATTAAAGCCGACTTTTGTTGGCCTTCGGGGTAATGGGAAATGATAATTTTAATTCTATCTAAAGT
>CANFFA010000067.1 GCA_947445425.1 Paludibacteraceae bacterium | reverse complement strand
CCAACTCATAGAAGTGGCGAATTCCAAAGCAATATTGAAAAATGGAAAGAACAAGATTTAGAGATTTTTTTTCTTCCAAAGTACAGCCCCCATTTGAATCCCATTGAGATTCTTTGGCGCATGATAAAATATAAATGGCTGCCATACGAAAAACTAAAATCTCAGGAGCAATTGGATAAAATGCTTGATCAAATCCTACAAAATTTTGGTTCTGAATACATTATCAATTTCACTGAACACAAAAAAAATGTGTCGAATATATACTCTTAGGTACTTATAATCCTCATTAGCTATCATACAAGTTAGATTATTCATTTTAATTATAAAATCGTATGCAATTTTTAAAATCCGTAATATCATTTGCGGCAAAACTACAGTTGACATTATTATTACAATATCCATTATTATTGAATGAACATGGCTGATTATAATTACAAATTCTCATTTATTAGCTTTATATTTGTGCTGTTGAATAAGAAAACAGAAACGATTTTTATTATTATTGTATCCGAACAGAAAAGGGTGGAATGTTTCCTAAATTAGTTACCATACCATTTTGAGTAGATACCTTAAGATTTTAAAATTCGTGGTTTTTTTTGGTTCAAGAATACCTCTTCATACATTCTGAAACTTTCTTCAAGGATCTGAATGGCTACATCCTTTCCGAAAAACTCTTCGACCACCACAGTTTTGTTTTCCAGTTTTTTATAATCCTGAAAAAAATTCATCATCTCCGTTTTGAAATGTTGAGGTACTTCCGAAATGTCATTATAATGACAGACACTAGGGTCGCCGGCAGCCACGGCAATGATTTTGTCATCCGCCTCGCCATTATCAAGCATTCGCATTACCCCAATCACTTTAGCTGGAACAATACACAATGGAACAACATCGATTTGTGATAAAATGAGTATATCCAATGGATCCTTGTCATCACAATAACTTTGAGGTATAAAACCATAATTCTGTGGATAATACACCGAAGAATATAGCACTCTATCGAGTCTCAATAATCCACTCTCTTTGTCAAGTTCGTATTTTGCACGGGTACCTTTAGGGATTTCGATGATGCCATTAACGGTATCTTTTTCATTGTGGGTAGGCGACACATTGTGCCAAGGACTGAAAATATCTTTCATTTTGATAATATTAGTTTTATGATAAAGAAGACAAGTGAACAGGTAGGCAAGTAAATAAGTTGACGAGTAGACGGTAATATGAAGTTTTATCTCGTTTCTTCCATGATCAGCTAGGAAAAGATAAACTGAATTACGAAAATGCATAAAATTTTCTAATTACGGTCTACTTGTCTACCTGTTTACAGATCTCTTACCTCATCTTATTGTGGGGATACTTATTATTCTAACTTATTAAAGTCTATATTCATTTAATAAAATTGATTGTGCTAAATTAGTAAAAAAAACTATTTTAAATGTATGATTTTAGCTACAAAATGTTTTAATGTGGATATTTTGTAGCTTGGCTCTTGATTTTTGAATCTATTCATTATGCATCGCTTTATCTTACCAATAAATCGGAAGATAGTCGCACATCCCTTGAAGATGAACCCAGTAATAATTTATAGTTTCCTGCATTCGTTTTCCAGTTGTGAGTTAGGATGTCGTAATATCCAAGACTTTCTTTTAATATACTCATCGAAACATACTGAACCTGTCCGGGTTTTAACGTGATGCTAGTAAAGTTCTTCAACTCTTTTGGAGCACGGTCAACAGTTGGATTCAGTTCACTGACATACAATTGTGCAATTTCTGAACCTAGATATTTCCCGTTGTTTTTCACTGAAAATGAGACATGAATGGAATCGTTTTTTATCCCATTCGACACCTGCAAATTACTATATTCAAAGCTTGTATAACTTAAGCCGTAACCAAATGGATATTGAACCTTCATGTTTTGTTTGTCAAAATAGCGATACCCCACAAAAATCCCTTCGCTGTAAATATTTGAATTCCCACACTCTGAAAAACCTTTGCCAGTATAAAGAGCGTCCTGAGGATAATCATTTGCATGATAAGGGTAAGTTATGGGCAGTTTCCCTTGCGGTGAATACTTCCCAAACAGAATATCAGCCAGCCCCTGAGCTGTTTTCTCGCCAGCATAAGGGCAAAAAAGTATAGCAGGAACTTGTTTATACCAATCTTCCATTTCGACATAACAACCGGCAATAATGTTTAGAACTACTTTCGGATTCACTTTTAGAATTTGTTCGATTAGATTCTTTTGTTCTGCCGGCAAGTTTGCTGTTTTTCTGTCAAATCCTTCGGTTTCATTCGATCCTGAAAATCCCAGAACCAGAATAACCTTGTCAGCTTTCGAAGCTACTGAAAGAGCTTCTTTCATCATCGCTCCATTTCCAGTGGTGTCAGTCAAATTGGGTGAATTGCAACCTTGCGCATAAAGTACATTTATTTTTGAACCGACCATTTTTTTTATCTCATCATAGGGCGTTAAAATGGCATCTTTGAAATAATACACCCTGCCACTTCCCCCACCTTGCAGGTAATGGGCATAATTCAAATCACCCTTCAAATAGTTTTTTGCATTGGGTCCGATAATTGCAATGCTTTTCAATCCGGACGCAACCAAAGGTAGCGTTTGGGCTTCATTTTTCAACAATACAGGTGCCTTGCGGGCAACTTCAAGTGCTATTTTTTGATGTTCATCGCAATGGACTATTGAACTTGGAAACGTAGGATAGTCTTTATCGAACATGCCTATTTTCATCATCGCATAAAGCTTATCAGTGAGTAAAGAGTCAATCTTTTTTTCACTAATCTCCCCATTTTTAACAGCTTGAATTAAACTTCCGCCATAAAACTTAGTATTGTGCATTTCTACATTCAGACCTGCATTGGTGGCACCCAAGGTTGAACGAACGCCATATCCAAAATCGGACAACACAAAGCCTTTAAATCCCCATTTTCTTCGCAGAACGTCGGTCAAGTAGTATTTATTTTCACACATAAAAGTACCATTCACCCTGTTGTAGGAAGCCATAATATTTAATGCACCACCTTCTTGTACTGCTGATTTGAATGCAGGGAGGTAAATTTCGTTCAATGTTCGTTCATCTATTACATTATTGATATCAAAACGATTGGTTTCCTGATTATTGGCCAGAAAATGTTTCGGACCACAAATTACGCCATAAGACTGCATCGCCTTTACAAAAGGAACCACCATCCGTGAAGTCAGATAGGGATCTTCCGAGTACGTTTCCCAGTTCCGACCACCCAACGGATGACGAATGATATTCACTGTTGGTCCTAGATTCAGGTTTTGTCCTATCGCCCGCATTTCCTTTGCCATTGCTGCAGCAACCCTGCCGTACAAATCGGTATCCCACGTACAAGCCATTGCAAATGATGTGCAGAAATAGGTTGCATGTGCTGTGGTATCTCGTCCGGGACGGACGCCAGTAATACCGTGCCCCATAATCAAATCTGGAATACCTACCCTTTGGTTTCCACTGGTTCCAAAGGCGGGAACATTCAAATCGCCAAACTCGTTCCTTGTCTTTCCCATGCCTGAGAGTTGTGCCACTTTCTCTTTCAGATCCATGCGTGAAATTATTGCTAAAATACGTTTTTGCAACTCCTTGTCATTATCAATTTTCGATTGACAATGTACTGAATTTAGACTCAAGATAAGGGAGAATGCATAAATAAATAAATAAATTTTTTTCATAAATAATGATTTTGATCTGTATAATTCCGCTCTTAGTTCTTTTTGGTTACATATACATAATACGCACCACGTACTACGTCTTTATCATCGATGAGCCAGGTTTGAAGCATCGTTTTTCCAGCTTTAAGGGGGAGCGTGAATTTTACAGCTTTAGCCGACTGGCTAACATCAACTGTTTGATCCCAATCACCAATTTTAATCCGTGCTTTTTGCATAATGAGTTGTTTGCCCATTTTCAATGGTTCCACACCTTCTACTTTGGGAGTTTCGGGAGCTACTTCATCCATTTTCAGCTGGCTTTCCTTAGGCCACCGGCAAAGTTCAAATTCATATTCACCGGCAGTACTAACTTCAACTGGCCAAAATCCATTATCGCCCACACCCTCTCGAACATCCTCCTGCGACCAGGCAGGCATTCCTTTTTCGTTATGTGCACTGTGACAATTCAATCTTTGTGGGTTTTCGTATGAAGTCCCCAGCTGCACATAACTGAATTTTCCTCCGTTTTGTGAAGTCTCAGTCCACCATTGTTCATAAGCAAATTGCAGCTTTTCAACTACATCTGGATGCTCAAGAGCAATATTTTTGTTTTGTCCAACATCATTTTTGAGGTCATACAATTCACTTTTTCCCACCATGCGCCATTGGTTTGTCATTATAGCATATTGTTTCCCTTTTGTCAGGAATTCCTCACGCTGATTATCAACAAAAAGGTAGCGTTCAGGCAAATTAACACATGTGTTTAAAATCAATGATTTTAGACTTTTACCATCGAAAGTTTGGTTTGTTGCAGGTTGTACGTTACAAAGTTCTAAAATAGTTGGTGCAAAATCGATATAGGAAGTAAGGGTAGAAAGTTCCTTTGCTTTGTCAATTCCACCTTTGGGCCAATGTAATATGAATGGAACCCGGTGCCCTCCATCATAAGGAGAACCTTTAATCCCCCGCATTCCCGCATTATAACCGGAAATAACTTCATTTTTAGTGTTGAATTTAACGCCAGCTGCTGTACCATTATCAGACATATACAACAAAATCGTATTTTCGTCCAAGCCCATTTTCTTTAATTCAGAGCGCAGTCTTCCCACATTTTCGTCAATATTGGCTATCATCCCATAAAAATTAGCATTGGATATGGACGGATTGTTTTTGTAGGGTGCACTGTATTTGTCAGCCACATTATAAGGGTGGTGTGGGGCATTTGTGGCCAAATAGCAAAAAAACGGTTTGTTTTTATTCTTCTTGATAAAGCGAATGGTTTCATTAAACCAAATATCAGTACAATAACCTTTGAATTTCACTGGTTTACCGTTATGGAAATATGTGTCATCGAAGTAATCATTATTCCAATAATCGGGCTGTTGACCAACACCCCCACCGTCAAAAGTTAATACCTCATCAAATCCTCGGTCTTGCGGGCGAAAAGGGTAATTGTCGCCCAAATGCCATTTGCCAAAAATGGATGTAGCATAACCCGCAGCCTTCAGGTTTTGAGCCAATGTTATTTCGGCAGCATCCAGCACCTCACGGCCTTTTACTGTATGCCAGACACCTACTTTGTTACAGTATTTTCCTGTCATTAATCCTGCCCGTGTTGGTGCGCTGGTTGTGGCTGAATGAAAATTGCTGAAATGGACACTTTCTGAATTTAGCTTATCAATATTAGGTGTTATTAACCATGGATTGCCATTACAGCCCAAATCGCCATAACCCTGATCATCGCTAACAATCATAATTACGTTGGGTCTTGTGACCGAATTTTGCGCAAATGCTGCTAATGCAAACAAGGATGCCGGAATACAAAATGTTTTTTTTGTCAACATAATCTTGCTGAATTATTACAATTATGGTTATTCATGTCCATCTTTAAAGGTTTCAGTATCTTTAATCCCTGCTTTTACCAAATTCACTTTGTCGTTGTTTAGAGTCCGTTGTTTTTTCAATTCATCACGCATGATTTCCAATGTTTGTTTTGAACCAGCATCATTCACAAGATTTTGAATTTCTAATGGATCTAATTTCAAATTGAAAAGTTGTTCCGTTCGAGCACCATTTACAAAGTATTCTATCAATTTCCAATCGTCCTTACGCACCGCACGCTGAAAATTCCTGTAGGCAAAAAACATACTTGTACGTGGTTTTACATTTGTTCCCATAAAGGGGCGACCCTGTACCGTAGCCGGAATTGGAATTCCTGTCAGACTACAAAGGGTTGGGAAAATATCAAAAAGGTAAACAAAATTGGAATTTATTTTACCTTTTTCAATGTTTTTACCCACCATTACAAGTGGTACTTTCACGCTGTGTTCATACACATTTTGTTTGCCCATCAAGCCGTGCTGACCCAATGCCAAACCATTATCGCCTGAAAAAACAATAATCGTATTTTCATACAGCCCTTTAGCTTTTAATGACTTAACAATTTCACCCACCTGGTCATCCAGATGTGTTATCATCGCATAATAATCGCGGATGTGGCATTTTATTTCTTTTGGATTACGCGGAAAAGCTGCCAGTTTTTCATCTCTGATGGTCAATTCGCCATTATCGAATGGATGAACGGACAAAAAATTGGGGGGGATATTGATGTTGGCTGTATCGTACATAGCCAGGTATTTCGGTGGCATTTTGCGTGGATCGTGTGGCGACGTAAATGCCACATACAGGAAAAATGGTTTCTTTTCAGTGTATTCTTTGATAAATTTCAGGGCTGCATCCTTGAAAATTTCAGAGGAATGTTTGCCTACAAAAAAGTGATCTGCTTTAGCCTTTTTTGAATTATCACCAGGAATTGGCATTGAGTTATTGTATCTACCTGTGGGGTCATAGTAATTTAACGGAACTTTAAACTGATCGCCCATACCACCGAAGAAAATATCATTTCCACCTTGAAAAGTACGATTAAATGCCGAAGGATTGTTGTGCCATTTGCCAATGCCATAAGTTTCATAACCTGCTTTGCCCAAACATTCGCCCATGGTAGTTTGATTATCTGCAATATTGATTCCATTCTGAGTTCCAATTGAGAATAAATTCCTGCCTGTCATCAGCATATTCCTACTCGGGGCACTCACAGCCGGTTGACTTCCGCCCATGATATAACTGTTGGTGAAAGATGTTCCGTTTTTTACCAATTCATCAATATTGGGCGTAATTACCTCGTTACCACCCAATGCATGTATGGTCCCGAGTGCTCTTTGGTCGTCGGCAAGAATAAATACGATGTTGGGTTTTTGGGCAAATGATTGAATTACACTCACTGCCAAAAATGAGAAGATGTGTTGAGTTTTCATTTTGAATATAAATGGTTTAAAGTTTAATTTCAATCTATGATCTTAAATTTCAAAAGCATTAATAAGATAGATAAATTCGAACTGGAAATAGAGAACCAATTGTTGCTATTTCATCTCAATTAATGGCTTTCCTTTGATATATCCCAATGATTCTAAGAACTGATCGGCTACGAACAAAGTTTTGTCGTGATAGTCACCTGAATTAAAGAAACCATGTCCTGCCCCATCATATAAATGCAGTTCGCACCGACTGGAGACACCTTCCATCAGGTTTTTATATTTCTGCATGGTCTCAACAGGAATCAATCTGTCCTTCGTTCCAAGAAACAGGACGGTAGGGGGAGCCCCCTTTTTAATATTGTCAATGGGTGAAAAATCTTTGTATTTTTCGCTTACCCGGTCATAACCATAACCACCAGGTCCATTATCAATAACTGGATTGAATAATACCAAAGCATTGGGGATGCAACTCACCGACAAATTATCCATTTTGTCGTTAAATGCTGTACACAAAGCTGTTGCCGCCGCCAAATGTCCACCCGCTGACCCACCAGAAGCTACTATACTGTCGGGATTAATACCCAACTCCTTCGCATGACTTCTCAGGTATCGTATGGCAGATTTAGCATCCATTAATGATTCAAAAGGGGTAGTGTGGTGGCGTCTTTGAACTCTATAATCGGCTACAACTCCTATCATTCCTCTATTGGCAAAATAATTGGCATAAGGTTCAAATTGCTTGACAGTTCCTCCAGACCAACCCCCACCAAAAAAGAAAATGATGGTTGGATATGTGCTGTTGGGTTGAATGTTTTTAGGATAAAAAACATCTATGTATAAAGCTGTTGAATCGATTTGCTTATAGAATATATGCTTTCGGGTTTGTGTTAAACCATTTGACCCTAAAGATATAAGAATAACTAAACTGAGCAAGCATTTTTTTTTCATAATTTATAAGTGAAATTTTTAATTCAATAAACTGTCAATGATGAGACTGCAAAGCTCTTAGGAACTATCATAATTCTATTCTTTCAAGTTTTTTGTTTGATGATTATAGGCATCTAATTCGGTTTCCTGACCTTTATCTCCCTGTTGTTTCATCCACTCTGAAAGTTTGGTTTTCAATTCATTCATCGGAATCGCATACTTAGGATTATTGGCTAGGTTATTGAGTTCAAAGGGATCTTTCACAACATCGTACAGCTCCTCACCAGGACGTTTCAGGTATTTGCCCACCAACAAGCCAGCATTTTTATCGTTTTGCGCTTTTTCCTGCCACGATTTAATCAGAGTTCCACTTGTATTTGAAATCACAAAAGGTTCTTCGGGAGTCAGATTCAGGATATATCTGAATTTATTGCTACGCACCGTGCGTGAACCATAATAAGTAGGACAACCAATAACACCACGAGTGGTCTGAATTCCATAAACATACTCCTTATGTTTGTTGGTTTTGCCCAACAAAACGGGAAGGAAACTTTTTCCGTCTAACTCTTTTCTTGAAGCTAACCCTGCTATGTCAATAAAAGTTGGTGTGATGTCACAGTATTCCACCATTGCGTTGCTAACCTTACCTGGTTTTATTTTTCCAGGCCAACGGGCAATAAGCGCACTTTGCAGTCCATTTCCGTAACATGTCCATTTGGCAAATGGCATACCGTTACCCTGTTCGCTTGCAAAAACAACAATCGTATTTTCCGTCAAACCATATTTTTCTAACATGTCGAGGCATTGCCCGAACTCTCCGTCCATATATTCAATTTCGGCCAGAATTTTCGACAATTCCTTTCGTGTCACTTTCGTATCGACCAAATATGGAGGAAGCTTTATCTTATCTTCAGGGAATCGGTTTGGATCGCCATGCGTATATGGGGCATGAGGTTGGTGTGAACATACAAACAAACAAAATGGCTCATTTTTTCTTTTTTGATCAGAGATGTAACTGTTCATTTTACCGAAATCGAGTTCATCTCCATTGTCTCCCAAATCATTAAATGGGAAAGCACTTTTGGGATTTATATGTTTTTTTCCTAGAAGAGCCGTGTTATATCCTCTCGGCTTTAAAAACTGCACAATGCTTTGAACGCCTTCTTTTACAAAAGTATGATTTGGATATGCACCACTCTTTACCGGATACAATCCCGTATATATGTTGGTACGAGTGGGTGAAGACATAGCCACAGCCTGAAAACATTGCGTAAAAAGCATTCCTTCTTTGGCAAAATTGTCAATACGTGGAGTGATAGCATCTGGACTTCCATAGCACGCTATATCTCGAAAAGTACAATCGTCAGCCAAAAAAAATAAAATATTTGGAGGCATCTGTTGCTTTGAAGTCTCTT
>CANFFA010000066.1 GCA_947445425.1 Paludibacteraceae bacterium | reverse complement strand
GACCAAGTTCATCAATGAACCAGACAATATTACAGCAGAATTACTTGAAGGTTATGTAATGGCTTACCGTGACATCGTGAAATTAGATGGTGAAAATATCGTGGTACGCGTAAATGCAAAAGATGAAAGTAAAGTGGCAATTGTTACTTTGGGAGGTGCTGGTCACGAGCCTGCTTTGAGTGGATTTGTAGGTGAAGGAATGTTGGATTGTTCAGTAGTGGGCGATGTTTTCGCTGCTCCAGGAGCTCAACGTTTGTTCCAAGCTTTACAAAAATTCAAACGTGAAGCAGGTATTCTTTTGGTAGTTTTGAATCACTCTGGTGATGTGATGAGTGCTAACATGGCTTGCCAATTGGCAGAGCGTGCGGGTATCAAAGTGAAACAATTGGTTACACACGAAGATATTAGTGCAGGTTTAGATACTCCTGATGTTGATTGTCGCGGTTTAGTAGGTTGTGTGCCTTTATATAAAATTGTAGGTGCTGCTGCTGAAGCAGGTAAATCTTTGGAAGAGATCTACGAAATTGGAGAGCGTTTCAATTTGCAAATGGCTACTTTGGCCGTAGCAATGGGATCTTGTACGCACCCACAAAACGGTGGCGTTATCTCTCAATTGGAGCCAGGAGAAATGGAAATCGGTATGGGACAACACGGCGAAGGCGGTGGTGGTCGTCAAATGTTGATTTCGGCTGATGATACTGCTGAAAAAATGATGGCTCAATTGTTGAAAAAAGTACAACCAAAAGCTGGTGACAATGTAATGGTGATCGTAAACGGTGTAGGTGCAACTACCCACATGGAAATGAGCATTATTTTCCGCAGAGCTTGTCAAATTCTTGAAGCACAAGGTGTAAATGTAGTAGATGGTAAAATTGCTGAAATTTTAACTGTTCAAGAACTTTCTGGTTTCCAATTGGTATTGGGTAAATTGGATGCTGACCATGTTGATTTGTTGAAAAACAAAATGGCCAATGCTCCTTACTGGGCAACTATTGGTAAATAATTATTAATAATTAAATTCCCTCATAGCCTTAGGGTTGTGAGGGATTACAATACATCAAGATGGAAAAATTAACGATTGAAGATTTCAAAAAAATGATTGCCTTGGCTTTGGTAAACATTACCGCCAGAGGTGACGAGTTTTCAGCATTGGACGCTGTAATTGGTGATGGCGATCACGGTACAGCGATTGTACAAGCCTTAAATGCCGTTACAGAAGCAACTGACAAAGGGACTGAGTTCAAAGCAATGTTTGATGAAGTAGGTTTTAATGTAATGTTAAAAACTAGCGGTTCTACCAGTACGCTTTTGGGAGGTTTCTTTTTAGGAATGAGCGATGTAGCCAGTGGTACAGAACTAAATGCTCAAGAGCTAAAAGCCTTGTTCAGAGGTGGCTTGGAAGGTGTTCAAAAACAAACTAAAGCAAAACGTGGTGACAAAACCATGATGGATGCTTTGATTCCAGCGGTTGAAGCCATAGAAGCTTGCGATTCAAATGATATCAAAGTGATTCTACAAGCAGGTGCTGAAGCAGCCTTAAAAGGATCTGCCGACACTGTACAAATGAAAGCTAACTTTGGACGCGCCCGTAACTATGGCGAACGTTCGGTTGGACATGCCGATTCTGGTGCTTCTTCATGGTCATGCATGTTTGACTCATTCGCAAAAGCGGTATAATTTAACGATTAGCGATTAGTGATTAACGATTAGTGTTTAGCGTTCAGAAGAATACCTCCGCTATTCACTAATCGTTAATCACTAATCGTTAATCACTAATCGTTAATCACTAAACACTAAACATTAATCATTAAACACTTTTTTATGGCAGATTTAGATGATCTAAGAGAAGGAAATAAATTTGGTTTAGGCCAAACAGTTAAAAATCAAACTTTCCACATCAAAGGTGCGGATAATTTATCTTGGGGAATGAAAGATCGTATGACGCGTATCTTCAACCCTAAATCAGGAAAGTCAGTAATGTTGGCTTTCGACCACGGATTTATCATGGGCCCAACTTCTGGGGTAGAGCGTATCGATATTAACATTGCTCCATTGATGCCTTATGCAGATGTTTTGATGTGTTCCCGCGGTATTCTTCAAACTTCTGTTCCTGCTAACACCAACAAACCAATCTGTTTGCGTGCTGATGCCGGTACTACTATCTTGACTGAATTGAACAATAATGTGGTAATCGACATCGAAGATGCTATCCGCATGAATGTTTCGGCTATGGCAGTAATGATGGCCATCGGTGATCCAAAAATGGAAGCTATCACTGTTGCTAATCTTGATAGAACGGCTGATTTAGGTTCTAAATACGGTATCCCGGTAATGGGTGTTACAGCGGTTGGAACAGACATGGCACGTGATGCTCGTTACTTTGGTTTGGCTTCTCGCGTTTGTGCTGAGAATGGTGCCAACATTGTAAAGACTTATTATTGTGAAGGTTTCGCAAACGTAGTGGCTGCTTGCCCGGTGCCTATCGTGATTGCAGGTGGTAAAAAATTACCTGAGTTGGATGCATTGGAACTTTGTTACAAAGCCATCAACGACGGTGCTGCCGGTGTAGACATGGGTCGCAATGTTTTCCAATCAGAAGATCCTGTTGCGATGATTCAAGCAGTTCATGCTTTGATTCACGATAACATGAGCCCTGCACATGCTTTTGAAATGTTCAAAGACTTGAAGAAATAATTTATAATTCAATGTCGTTTAGTTAATTCAATGGTTTTTTAAAAGCCCAAAGGGCTTGAAGGTGAATAGCCACGAGTGAAACTCGTGGTAAATTGCAAAAAAGACAACAACCCTGAAAGGGTTGAATGTTAATTGTTTATCACCTTCAACCCTTTCAGGGTTGGTCGTATACTACATGTCCATCCATAGGTTTCACCTATGGCTATTCACCTTTAAGCCCTTCAGGCTTAACTAAACGACATTGATTCATAATTCATATTTCAAAGATATTTTTTTGAATATGAATTAATTGACTAATAAGGTCATATTCTTATGTTTAACACCTTAAATGCACTATAAAAACACAAAGATGATAAAGAAAACATTATTGTTCCTGCTTGTGCTATTTTGCACAAACGCACTGTTTTCAACTGAGAGCTATCTTTTAATGAGTGGATCTGGTTCAAAGAAAATATCCATTGCAGAAAAGGAGAGTAAAAAAGAGATTTGGAATCATCCACTAGAAAAAGGGCAAGAATGCAATTGTGTAAGCATGAATGCCAATGCAGAAGTGATTTATTCCTACAAACATGGTGCAAAATTAGTATCCCTCGACCACCAGGTGATTTGGGATTATCCTACAGAAGTAGCGAATGAAATACAGTGCGCCATCGCACTACCTGACGGTGGCTATCTACTAGGCATTTGTGGTAAACCCTCCAAAATAGTAGAGCTAGACACAAAAGGGAAAGTCAGAAAAGAGATTAGTTTTGAAACGAATTTAGAAAAAGCTCACTCCCAATTTCGCAATATTACTAAACTAAAAAATGGTAACTACTTGGTACCTTTTTTTGGAAAAAGTATTTTATCGGAATTAGACAAAGAGGGAAAGACAGTAAAAACCTACCAATCAGAAGGAACTGTATTTGCAGCCTTGGAATTGGAAAATGGTAATTTTTTGGTTTCTTGTGGAGATGCTCACCAATATATGCTCATTAGCCGGGCCACTGGTGAAGTGATTGAAAAGGTAAAAGATAAAGATATAGTTGGGGTAAACCTTTTGTATGTGGCACAAATCGTTCAGCTAAAAAATGGTAACCGATTGATATGTAATTGGGATGGTCATTGTAAAGATAAAAACGTAAATGAACCGCAAATCATTGAAATTGACACCCACAAAAATATTGTATGGTCTTTGAATGATAAGATCAACTTTGGAAAAATTTCAAGCGTGAAAGTCATTGATAACAAAAAAGTTATCGCCGAGATATTGAAAACAACTAAACTTAAATAAAATTATGATTAAACGTACAGGATTACTACTTGTGGCTGCGATTGTATTACAATCCCTAACAGCCCAAGCACCTAAAAAACAGGTAGCACCCGCACCAACTTGGGTGGACGTTGCCATTGCCTACAAAGCAGATTTGCAGAAAAGGCAAAAAGCATTGGGATTTCCTATAGAATCTGAAGAAGTAAAGGCGAAAGAGTTAAAAACCATTTCTGCTGATGTTACTAATTTAACTCAAATTGCATTGGTAGTTAAACCTGGATCTAATGGGAAATATGATGACAATGCTTTGTGGATCAATGGTAAGTTGATTGCTAAAGATGGTTCTTCTGTTAAACTTACCGACTTGAAAATTAAGGGTCAGGTGAAATTAAACAGAAATACGCACAATCATCCAACGGAAATCAATGATGTGGTGTATGAGAATACTGTATTGGTGAATCCAAACGGGTATATACTTGTTCCTTTAGACAAAAAATTTGTGCGTTTTGAAGCGCAAATAGGTGTTGATGATGAGGGAAATAAAGTCCCAGCAATTTTCACTATTCAAAGTGAAAGTGGTCAGGCTGAATTTGCAGATTTGGAAAAACGTTTCCCTGAAGAGTGTTTTACTTTCTTTCCGCAATGTCCTATGGTGGGTCAATGTTGGTTGACAAACGGACATTCAAATTGGGATGCTGCCGCATTGAAAGCTGTTGTTAATAAATTAAAAGTGAAAACTTTTTTCACTGAGGAGATTAAAAAGATTGAGGCTCTACCTGCTGATAAACAAGCAACTGCTTATTTATCATTGTATAAAGAGGTTTTCAATATCAATAAACTTGAGGATGAAATCCTATGGATTAATTTAAAAGCTGTTCAAATGGCTTTTGATGATATGAAAACCAATAAAGCGTATGATGCAGCTGCAAATCAAGAGAAACTAACTCAATTGTCAGCTTTAGTAAAGGCTGGATTCAATGGTATTTACAGCAAAGATGCGGCAGCCATTGCCAATGCTAAAAAAGCCATTGCATTAAAAAAAGAAATTCTTTTTGCCAATCCAGTCTTGGATATGGACAAAATCATTGTTGGACACTATAAATTGGGTTCCAAAGCCCGCTCCAGCAATCCTGGACACATGGGAACACAAATCAACAATTGGTCACAAATGCCATCGGCACCCAAATCTGGTTTTGATGGAGAAATTGCAATGTTGAGCAATTTACGTCAAAGTGTCAAAACGGCAACGATTTTCAAACCTAGCAATGGTTCTTCTGTACCTGATTTGAATTTGCACTGGAATGCCGACCGTATCATGTTCACCATGGCAGATGAAAAGAATCATTGGCAAGTTTTTGAAGTAGGAGTTGACGGAAAAGGGTTAAAACAAGTGACCAAACCAGAGGAGTCAGATCTTGAGTACTTTGATGCAACTTACCTTCCAAACGGTAAAATTATTGCTGCTTCAAATGTTGGTTATCAAGGAGTTCCTTG
Source organism: Paludibacteraceae bacterium (assembly GCA_947445425.1). Taxonomy (GTDB): domain Bacteria; phylum Bacteroidota; class Bacteroidia; order Bacteroidales; family Paludibacteraceae; genus Paludibacter. The sequence continues at coordinate 4,033 of CANFFA010000066.1, read as the reverse complement.
TGTGAATGGTGACGATCAAGTGGGTAACTTCTGCCTTATTGATCCAAGCAATCAAAAAATGCGTCGTTTAACTTTTGACCAAGAGAGTAACTGGGGGCCAGTAGTCTTGAAGAATGGTAAAGTGATGTATGTTCGTTGGGAATATACCGACCTTACGCATTATTTTTCACGTATTGTAATGCACATGAATCCAGATGGTACTGAGCAAAAAGCCCTATACAAAAGTGGTTCTTACTTTCCTAACAGTACTTTCGATATCAAACCTTTACCAGGAAGTTCTACTAAATTTATCGGTGTAATTTCTGGTCACCACGGTACGGTTCGTTCAGGACGTTTGATCATTTTTGATCCTGCTAAATCTCGTAAAGCTGAAAAAGGGATGGTACAAGAGATACCTTACCGCGATAGTGTGATTACGCCTATTGTAAAAGATCAATTGGTGGATGGTGTTTGGCCACAGTTTGTAAAACCAGCACCTTTGGATGACAAATACTTCTTGGTATCTGCCAAAATGAACGAAGGTGGTTTGTGGGGTCTTTATCTTGTCGATATTTATGACAATGTTACTTTATTGATGGAGACTGAAGGTGAAGGTTATATGAGCGCAAGCCCTATCATTAAAAGACCTATTCCTCCCGTTATCCCAGAAAAAGTAAAAGAAGACAGCAAAGAAGCATCCGTATTTATTCAAGATATTTACGAAGGCGAAGGACTTAAAGGAGTACCAAGAGGAACGGCTAAAACCTTACGTGTTTTTGCTTATGAATATGCCTACAACCGTTCTCCTTCCAATCACGATGCACAAGGTATTCAAAGTGGATGGGATTTAAAACGTTTGATTGGTGAAGTGCCAATTGAAGCAGATGGTTCTGTAAGCTTTAAAGTACCTGCCAATACCCCTATTTCTATGCAACCATTAGATGGAGAAGGTCGCGCCTTACAATGGATGCGTAGTTGGACGACTGGTATGCCAGGTGAAGTTATTTCTTGTACGGGTTGTCACGAAGACCAAAGTCAAATTCCTAGTCCTAAAGCTACAATTGCAGCAAAGAAAAAACCTGAGATGTTGCCTACACCAGAAGGTGGTATCCGTTCTTTTACATTTGAGCTAGAAGTGCAACCCATCTTGGATCGTGCTTGTATGGCTTGTCACAATGGTAAAAAGAATGGTATGGATTTCACAGGAGGACAAATTGATCCTTTCTCTAAATTCGGTAGAAGCTACTTAAACATCCATCCTTATGTGTACCGTCAAGGACCAGAAGCGGAGATTGAGGTAATGAATCCGGGTGAGTATTTTGGTAATGTAAGTCCATTGGTACAAATGCTTAAAAAAGGTCACCACGGTGTAACTTTAACCGATAAAGAGTGGAGAAAAATCTATAATTGGATTGACTTCAATGCCCCTTATCACGGTGTATTTAAGGCCAAAGAGTTTAAAGGTTTCGATCAAATCAAACGCCGTATCGAATTAACCGAGAAATATGGTCGAGCAGGAGTAGACTGGCAAGCTGAAATTAAAGCTTATTCAGAATATGTGAAAAAACAAGCTAAACCTGCACCTTATGTGCCAGTTGCCACTACTGAAAAAGTTCAGAAAGAGGTGAAAGTGAAAGGATGGCCATTTACTGCTGAACAAGCACAAGGTTTAGTTGCTAAAGAAAAAGAAACCAAGAAAACAGTTGACTTGGGCAATGGTATCAAGATGAATTTCGTAAGGGTACCAGCCGGTTCATTTGTAATGGGAAAAGCCGGAAATTCAGATTATTCTCCAGCTTGTCCAGTAAAAATTGAGAAAGGTTTTTGGATGTCAGAAATAGAAGTGAGCAACAAACAGATGCGTGCTTTGAAACCAGAACATACCAGTCGTTTTATTCAACAACAATGGAAAGATCATACCAACGAAGGGTATGTGGCGAACAGTCCGGAGCAGTCGGCTATCCGTGTAAGTTACAATGATGCAATTGATTATTGCCAAAAATTAAGTGCTAAAACAGGTATGAAGGTTAGCCTTCCAACAGAAGCACAATGGGAATGGGCATGTCGTGCCGGTAGTGGATCTGATTTCTGGTATGGCGATTTAAACACCAACTTTGCAAGCTTCGAAAATTTTGCAGACAAACAATTGAATAAATTAGCTGTTGCGGGTGTAAATCCACAACCGATGCCAGAAACTTGGGCTTGGTATAAATACTATACCTATCATCCAAAGGACAATACAGTTGACGATGGTTCTTTCTTAACCGTAAAAGGGGGTGGATACAAACCGAATGCTTTTGGATTGTACGACATGCAAGGGAATGTATCTGAATGGACCAAGTCAGACTATATACCTTATCCATATAACGAAAAAGCACAAGCAACTAGTGCCGAGAAAGTGGTTCGTGGTGGTTCATACATTGACACACCCAAATCATCAACGGCCTATTTCCGCAAGTCGTTTTTACCTTGGCAAAGGGTTCACAACGTAGGTTTACGTATCATCATTGAAGACTAAAAATAGTGTTTAGTGATTAACGATTAGTGATTAACGGCAAGTACGACCTAATCACTAATCGTTAAACACTAATCACTAATCACTAAACACTAATCGTTAAACACTTTCTTATGAAATTCACGAAATTTTTCTGTATCGCACTTTTAATTGGCGTTTTTTCAGGATTGATCCAAGTGGTAGATCAGTTATTATCTCCCTATGTTTTGCCTGTAGGTAACAAGGGCTTTGGTTGGATTGCATTTATGTCTAGTGCCGTGTATGGCATTGCAGGGAGTAGTGTAAAGGGTGGTGTAAAAGCATTTATTGCCTATTTTCTTGGAATCTCTGCAGCCAGTTTGATTATACAAGGTAGTGTCTGGTTTGGTGCATTGGGATTTTGGGCCATTCCATTTTCGATCGCTTTTTTTGTTGTTCCAGTGATGTATTTTGAAAAGCTACCTTGGTTGGATTTTATACCTGGTTTATTTATTGCCGGTGCTACTTGTTTTGGATTAAGGACCTATGTGCCTGGAGCAAATTTCAGTAATATTTTAGTTGCCGAAATGACTTATGCTACTGTTGGACTTGTTTTTGGTTGGATAATGGCAGTTTTAAGTGGAAAAATAGAAAAGAGATTTTCCAAATAACTGTTTCTGTTTTATAAAAGAGGGCATTCTTTAATGGAGATGCCCTTTTTTATATACTTCAATAAATTTCGTTAAGTTGAGAAAGTATTTTTCTTAAAAGCCCATAGGGCTTGAAGGTGAATAGCCGCGAGTGAAACTCGTGGTGAACAGTCGTAAAACACCACAACCCTGAAAGGGTTGAATGTCTATCACTCATTACCTTCAACCCTTTCAGGGTTGTTCATATACTACCTGTATTTCCATAGGTTTTCACCTATGGCTATTCACCTTTAAGCCCTTTAGGCTTACCTTAACGACATTAATTCTTGATCCAAAATCCAAAGCACACCTCTAACTTATCATAGGTCATACTTACCCTTAATGCATTTAAAAACAATGAAGTATCCATATCTCCTTGCCCTTTGTTTCTTCATTGCTACTAGTAGTTTTGCTGTTGAACCCGTAGTTCAAAAATCTTCAACCGAATCATCATTCAAAAAGATTGGTGAATTTGAGTTTCGAACACTTACTTACGACTATACTTTGACCAATGACTCTATACAGCACTTCAACACGCAGCCCCTTATTATTATTTTCGAGGCAGCATGGTGTAGTCAGTGTAGAAAATCCTTACCAATTTACGAAGCTTTGGCAACGGAATATAAAAGTAAACTGACATTCTATCGCATCAATTTTGACGAAGAGAAGCAACTTGCCGAAACGCTTGGAGTGCATCAGTTACCCACAGTGATGTTTTTCCCCGTGAAAGGAAATCCTAAGTATCTGGTGGGTTATGTATCCAAAGAAGAATTTGTTGCGGTCATGGATCAGATCCATTTGATGGAGATGAAATAATTCAGTTTCCTGTTCACTTTGCGAACAGGATCTGCGTTATCTGCGAAATCAGCGGGAAATATGTCCCGCTGATTTC
>CANFFA010000065.1 GCA_947445425.1 Paludibacteraceae bacterium | reverse complement strand
TGATATAAAAGCCTTTATTCTTCTTCGAAAAATCAACTTTTTATTTTATTTTGCAGTCGTTTTCTGTTTAATTGTTTGATTTTATGGTTTATATGTCTTCTGAGGCCTTTTTTCAAGGCCGATAATTGTCGATAGACCCCGCCCCGCACTCTTCCCCGCTCGTAATTACCGCCCGCCTTTTTCGCCTTGTATGCCATAGGGTTTGATTTGCGGGGGTGCATTTTCGTTTGATACAACTTGTCGAATCGCATAAAATAGAGTCTTAAACGAAACACGGTGCATTTATAACCCCATTACAAAGCCATAAATGCACCGAAAAACAAAAGGGGTGGTAAAAATGCCATTAGGGCTCAAAAAATTTGGCACCCCGAATTTTGAAGGGACTAATAACCATGTTTCTGAAAATTTCTATTCACATTTCTTTAGGGATGTAATTACATTCTATTGAAGAGATAAATGGTTTTTAATTGAACGAAATGCCAACACTAATTCCATTAGCTAATTAGCAAAGTAATTACTACATTTGTACATCTATTATACATGAGCTACCAAACGTTGTTTAACAATTCAAAGCATCTGTAATCGATTATATATCAAGCACAAAAAAAAACAAACACATGCCCGAACAACAAAATATAGAATACAAGCAAAGTTGGCACGATGATTACCTAAAATGGGTTTGCGGTTTTGCTAATGCTCAAGGTGGAATTATTTACATCGGCAAAAATGATAATGGAATTATTGTTGGAATTCCTGAGTATAAGCGGCTAATGGATGACATACCCAATAAAATTAGAAATGCCATGGGTATTACCGTAGAAGTTAATTTACTCCATGAAGGCGATTTGAATTTTATTGAAATTGTTACACCTGCCTATACTGTACCTATATCATTAAGAGGTAGGTACTATTTCAGAAGTGGCAGTACAAAGCATGAATTAACTGGTGCGTCCTTAAATGAGTTTCTACTTAAGAAATCGGGGATGACATGGGATGACGTTGTTGAGCCAAGGGCTACATTTGAAGATATTAACGTTCAATCAGTAAACACATTTTTAAATGCGTCTACAAATGCTGGCCGACTGCCTGAAAACGATGGTCTCCCCCTACCAGAACTATTCGATAAGCTAAGACTTACCGAAAACGGACAATTGAAACGTGCTGCAATTATTCTATTCGGAAAAGACCCTGCTAAGTTTTATCCTAATACTTTTGTCAAAATTGGACGATTTGGAAACGAGGAGGCAGACTTAAAATACCAAGAAAATGAAGAGGGGAATTTAATCGTATTACTTCAGTCTGTCTTGAATCAACTAAATCATAAGTTTTTAACTAGACAGATTGAGTTTGAAGGAATGCATCGTATTGAAAAAGGGGAATATCCAGTTCCTGCTATTCGAGAAATGCTACTCAATGCTTTGGTTCATAGAAATTATATGGGTGCACCAATTCAAATTAGAGTTTATGACAATAAAATCAACATTTGGAATGAAGGGATTCTACCCAATGGACTAACTTTAGAGGCACTAAAACGGACACACTCTTCACGTCCACGTAATCCTATTATTGCTGACGTTTGTTTTAAAGGAGGATATATTGATTCTTGGGGAAGAGGCACAATCAAAATCATAGATACTTGCAAACAAGCCGATCTACCCGAACCTGAAATACTCGAACTTGATGGAGGTCTGATGATTACACTTTTTAAAAACAATATTTCTGAGGAGCAATTAATTAAACTAGGACTCAATGGCCGACAAATTAAAACAGTTTTCTACGTAAAAGAAAAAGGTAAAATATCAAATATGAACTACCAGGAACTTTTTGGTATTTCTAAAGCAACTGCCACTAGAGATTTAACGGAGTTAGTTGACAAATATAGAATCCTAAAAAGAACTGGTAATGTAGGTGCAGGAACAATCTACGAATTAATTGGCTCATAATTGGCTCAATTGGCTCATGATTGGCTCAAAAAAGGCTCAATTGGTTCATTTATAACTTGACATATTATTAAGTCAATATAACAAGCTGATATATTGACATTAATAAACAGACAGCCGATAAGTCCTAACACTTACCGGCTGTCTGTTTTTTGTCTCTCGCTACACCCACGAACTAACCATCCCTCCACCGTAGGACATTTCAGTAGGGAAGTTATTCATCCCGATAAACAAAGAATCAAAAGCATCTGTCCCATCTGTTCGGTTCTCCAGTTTGTCTTCTTCTGTTTCGCTGATTTTCTCCCCCCTTTTGTCTTTCTTGAATCCGTTTGGACCTTGGTAGATACTGCACTGCTCCATTGCAAGCAACAGGGCTTCGTTGTTGTCACGGTTGAACATGGGGAATACTTTCGCTCGTCTCTTCAATGCTTCATTGATTAGGCCATGTTTTTCAACGTGTGGCAATGGGTTGCCGATGTGAATTCCTTTTACATGCCACTTGTTTTGCTTGAATGTATTCATCACCACGGAGGCAAAATCATCCGAGTTGACAGCGTAATTACTGCCGAGTGCTGTGTTGTCATAGTAGTAAATCACCTCTTTGCGATTGTGCTTGTCGTAATACTTGCAAAAGTCATTGACCAATTCTACGATCTTTCTATCGTATTTCACATAGAATGATTTGATTACTTTCATTTTCACCCCTTGCCTTTGGGCTGCTACTATCCAATTGATGTTCGCATTGTAATCCATGCTGATACATATCGGGGCATTTCGGTCCAGGTCGCCATCCTGCAGGCAATTGATTGCTTTGGTCTTGTCGAAATTATACTCCAGGCTTTGCAGATAGCTATTATCAAAAGCCGTGTAATAATGTTCATTATCTTTGAGGTTATTGTAAAATCCATCTTTGAGCAATCCAACTTTTTTGCAGAGTATGGAAGTTTGAAAAACCAATGGAGGCAGATCCCGCTTCATTTGTTTTATGTACGCTTCTCCAAGCACCTGCAGGTTCTCTATGCTGCTAAAAACATTGTAATCAACTGCTATGCTTTGCAAGCCAGCCAAGTCTTTACAGAGTCTTTTATATTCGTTTTTCAGGTACGGCTTGGGTTCTATCCCTTTTTCCTGGAATGTTTTTAATTTTTCAAGCAATCGCCATTTTTCATGAATGATGGCGTGAATAACATCAATCAGTTCATTGTCGCACTTTTCCTCATAGGTTAAAAACCAACTTCCTTTCTTGGTGGTTGGCATATCCGAAACAATCAGTTGGCTATGGTGGTACGGTAAATGACCGAAATGACCACGAAAACCACCATTGGCAGGAAAAGTTTCAGATTTCAATTTATCAAAATTCAATAGCTTGGCTTCATCCATAATCAGATAGTCCAAGGTGAGCGAATTGGAAGTACCCACCCCATCCTGTGAAATAATATGTTGTATGCTGCCATTGTACCAAGCAATTACATGGTCGTAACTTTCGGGTTTGATGATTGGATCCGCAAAGTTGGCGGACTTTGGTGGCTTTCGTCCGACAAAAAAATGAACGTTTCGTTTGTAGCCAAAAGACTCCAGTGCCGACAATGTTCCTGGTACCGTTCGGGTCAAGCCTTGCTGAAAGGTGGAACAGACAAAGGCACCGCTGGAGCGTGGCATTCGCTGTAAATTTCGGAGCGTAAACGGCGCCACAATTCCGTGAGATTTCCCCAACCTGCGACCACCCACCACAACGGAGGTATTGGCACCGGTAAACATTACCCTTTGCTGTGGAGCGTTGAAGTATATTTTCTTTGGCGCTCTATTGGTTTGCATATTTCTCCAATTGTTGAATGTCGATCTCTTCGTAAGTGATATCGGTGATATCCTGCTCGTATTTCTTTTTGAAGTAATCGATTCTTTCTCGAATATTTTTAATCGGCTTGATTCCCAACAGTGTCGGGTCTTCACTTGGTTCAAAGGTCTGAACATTAATCTCCTCGTACTGCAGTGATACGGATTCCTCTTTGTCCAACTGGTTGTATTTTGCGTAGGTATTGGCAGCTTTTTGCATGGCATCAGCATCTTGTTTTAACTCCGCAATATCATAAGCCTTTAGTACCATTGCATTGAATTTGTGGAGGTGCCAATCTTTGGATGCTTTATTGATTTGTCCCAAAAGCTCTTGAACAATGGTCACATCCATGTAAGCCTGTCTTTTTTCAATGGGATACATCCCCGCCAAATGATTCACAATCTCCTTCTGTGATTTATTTGGGTAATCATTCCACAATGTATAGGCTGATCTGATTCTTTTCAGCCGCTCCCTTTGGTCGTTTGGCAGGGTTGTCAACTTATTATCATCTTCATACAGATGGTTTTTGTAAATCTCCACCATGTCTTTTCTAGCCATTTTCCTGAATTTTTTGGTCAATCATGTATTTGTGCATCTGCTCAACCGCCTGGGGTGAACCTAATTTTGCCAAATCGAGTTCTTGTTTCCGAATTTCGTAAATGAATTGAACTTTCCCCCTTTGATATGCTTTTGAAGCTTCTGAAAATTTGTTGTTAATGGATTCCCTTAGTTCGTCCGGGTCAATATCCATCAACACGGCTATATCATTGATATTCATCAGCAATCCGGCACACTCCTGCAATTTATCCAATTCTTCTTTTACGAATTCCATTTTACTGTTTTATTGCTTCCGTTTTTATTCTTTCAATTTCAGTTTTGTATTTGTCAAAAACATTAAAATCATTCATTATCAATCCGTTCTCCTCCCGATTCCCTTTTGTGAAATTCTGACTTCCCGTAATGCTTATATTGTGACTTTGGTTTTCGACTAATACAATTTTGGCATGTGTCTTGGCGTAATACAGTTCAGAAAATACATTTCTCGCAAAGTGCATCAATTTTTGAGTTTTCAGAATGGCTTTAAAATCCAAAACAACGGTTACAGTTCCGATTAAGCCTTTGTTTTTCAACATCCAAATTTTACGAATAAACTGTTCCGAAATTGAAAAGGTCATGATGGTAACGTCGGCGTTCCCTGTCTGCTTTAACCCATTTTGCAGCTCCAAAGACCCAAAACAAGCAAATTTGACTTATTTCTGAGTACAATTGAGTGAAAAATAATCATAATTGACTGGTTTTCAATAGTGCTGTTTTAAAAATTGCTTTGTAGTGCCCTGCAAAAAGTTGTTTTGTAAGAAAAAAGGTTTTTACTTTGCGGTATGTATTTCAAAGCCACATATCGCCATAACACAAAAATCAACAAATCGGACTGGTACTATCGATTGGTTGAAAGCTATCGTAATGTACTTGGTGAAGTACGGCAACGGACGGTTTTGAGTGTTGGTTTTTTGACTGAATTCAGCGGCGATCAGATTGATCAAATTGAAAAAGGTATCTGTGATCGATTGATTGGCCAACAAAGTTTATTTGGAGATACTGAAGTTACAGCTTTTGTTGAAACACTTTATCAACGTATGATGAAGGAAAAGAAGGTTGATTTAGGCACATCACAGGACAAGAAAGATATTGATACCGTAGATTTAAATACTCTTAAAAACAAAGACGTCAGGGAGTTGGGTGCGGAATGGCTTTCCTTGCAGGCGCTGCGAGAATTAGGTATCGATGATTTTTTAGTCTCTCGAGATTGGAGTGATGAGGATGTATCTCTAGCAATGAGTCACATTGTTTCACGAGCTGTTTACCCTGCATCTGAACTTAAAACAGTTCGCTTCATGGAAGATAATTCTTCTATTTGTGAACTTACAGGCTACGATATTGATAAATTGACCAAGGATAAATTGTATGCAATAAGTAAAAAACTGTTAGCTGAAAAACAAGGATTAGAGACTTATTTGTCAAAGAAAACGAACGATTTGTTTGATCTACAAGATGAAATTATTTTGTATGATTTAACGAATAGCTATTTTGAGGGTGACAAACGAGGGAGTAATTTGGCTCGCCACGGACGAAGTAAAGAAAAACGGAGTGACTGCCCATTGGTAGTATTGGCTCTGGTGGTTAATGTGGAAGGGTTTATCAAACATTCATCCATTTTCCAAGGAAATATGTCTGACAGTAAGTCACTATGTCAGGTAATAGACCACTTGCGTTCATCTACCTCCACAAGTACCAAACGTGCAATTGTGGTGATTGATGCAGGAATTGCCACAGAAGAAAATCTAGCTTTAATACAAGAAAGAGGATATGATTATGTTTGTGTAAGTCGTAGTACAAAAGCAGAAATTAAAAAAGCCGAAACAGGAAAGCCTGTGATTGTAAATGACCGTAAGAACAGGGAAATTACATTAGAAAAAGTATTGACAAACAATGATTCAGCCTATTTCATGAAAGTAACTAGCCCTACAAAAGCGCTGAAAGAAAAAGGAATGAAAACATTGTTTGAGCAACGCTTCGAGGACGGATTGGAGTGTATCAAAATAAGTTTGACAAAAAAATCAGGTGTAAAAAGTTACGAAAAAGTAATTGAACGCATTGGACGACTCAAACAAAAGTATCCATCCGCACACGGGCGATACAAAATAGATGTTGAAAAACAAATAGTTACTGTAAATAGTCCCAGTAAGTCAAAGAAAGCCAAAGAGGTCGATGCTGTAAAAACCAAAGAAATCTGTTCTGCATTGAAATGGGAGAAGATTGCCAAATTAGACGCTCAAAAACAAGAAGAATGTGGAGTTTATTTCTTGAGAACTTGTATCCAAACCGATGAAGAAACCTTGCTATGGTCTATCTATAATTGCATACGAAACATTGAAAGTACTTTCCGAACGCTAAAAACTGATTTGGATTTACGTCCAATCTTCCATAAGTCGGATGAGGCTACACAAGCACATTTACACCTGGGACTATTGGCTTATTGGGTAGTAAGTACAGTGCGTTTTAAATTGCAACAGAAAGAAATAAAGTCAGAATGGCGTGAAATAGTTAGAGTCATGAATACTCAAAAATGCGTCACCACTCTTATTCAAAACACGAGGGAACAATGGATAAGTATCCGAAAATGTTCTGAGCCAGAGGAAAAAGCAACCAAAATATATGATGCTTTAAAATATAAATACGCACCCTTTATCCGAAAAAAATCTGTAGTGCCCAAACCACTAATTCAAAAAAATGAAGCTGCTGAAAATTACAACTTTATAGGTGGATAGCTGCAAAATGGGTTAAGGTCCATTCGAGCAAATTGTACAATTGGATTCCTTTACCCAAATAAGCCCCAACATAATTGGGGCTTATCGGTTTTAGCTGCTGATCAATACTATTCAACATGCAATCCTAGGGCTTTTAGTTCTGCCACTTGTTCGGGGGCAAAAGTTTCTCCGTTTTCGATTAGTTCGGTAAAACGAATTTGCATTTTGTCCAGGAGTTCGGATGCCTTTTCGGTGTTTTGCTCTTGGATAATGGCAGCTAATTTGGTTTTGTTATCGCTCAGGTATTTGCGGTTGGCAGATACACGCTTGGCGTCAATTTTGGTTGGTTCGTTTGGGATTTCCGATTCATTGGGCGAGTTGGGCGCAACGGCATTCAAATCAAACCCATCGTACAAATTCCAATTCTCCCGTAATTCTTGATCGAGCGACAATAATCTTTGAAGGAAAGGCAAGCGTTCGCTGTCCGTGGCCGTTTCGCTCAACACTTTCAACCTTTCGTGCAGGGAGCGCATTTCGGGGTAAATCTGTAAGTTCTTTTCAAAAAGGGCTTGTATGGCTTCTGGAAGCGTTTCATGGTCAGCTCGTTTGCCTTTTGTTTCCTCGGGTTGAGTGGTTTCATTGGCGGCAACTTGCAAAACCATTTTTGCGACAACTGCCTGGTCATTGTTCCGGCTCTCTTCGCCTATGATTTTAGTGAGTTCGTAGGCTATTTTATCGAAATTTGATTTCTTGATTACATTTTGATGTAGGATTCTGTTGCGATTACCCTGCAACATCAATTTCGCCCCAAATTCCAAATCTCTTTGGCTTGGTTCTGTAGTCAACCATTCTTTTACCTGCTCTTTGTAAGTCATTTTATTTTGCTTTAAATTAAACTGATACAAAGGAATAGGAATGTAATTACCGATAAAAAGACATGAAAAAAGCCTCACGGCGGAGGCCTTTAAGAATTCGAAAGGATTATTATGATCTTGCGAAACAAATCAATGGCTCGTAAATAGTTTCATCTGCTGTTTTGATTGCATTTAAGTATTCTGATCTGGTGTCCCCCTTTTTTACCAAATTGTCCGCACCCCACGAAAATACGGGTAATTTGTAAATTTTGTTTACAATAATGTCTGCCATCAATCGGCTATGTCTTCCATTGCCATTAGGGAAACAATGAATGCTGACTATTCGATGTTTAAAACGCACTGCGATTTCATCGGGTGTAAATGTTTCATGTTCAATCCAAAATAAGGTATCGTCCAATAAAGCTTTCAACGCTGTTGAAATATGCCATTTGTTAATTCCAAGATTTTTGTCAGTTTTTCTAAAATCACCGGCCCAAGACCATACATTACCATACATCCGTTTATGAAGGTTTCTGACAAATTTCTCAGTCAATATTTTATTTGCCTTTAGCGGGCGAGTTAATACCCATTGAATAGCCTCTTCAATATTTTGTTGCTCAAATTCATCCAATTCTCCACGGTTAGCAATAGTCGGAATGAGCAATCCTTTTTTTTCGTCCTCATCCAATGGAGTTTGACCATTGATGTATTCTAATTCTAATCCCATAATATTTTAGGCATTTCGTTTTTTAATAAAGCTGTCCTTTCCTCAATGGCTTTCAGGATCCTATTATCGGAATTTTCTTGGTCCTCTAATTTCATGGTATTTGATGTTCTATTGACGATTTGGACAGCCAGCTCCCTTGCTTTTCGTTCAATTAATGCATCCAATGTCCCATCTTTAGGCACAAAACCGTAAACTAATTCCATGTCGATTGCTCTAGCAGAATCTCGCAATAATTTCAAAGAAATTGAACCATCTTTTTCTCTTTGCTCCATCTCTAGTACACTTTGTTTGCTTACGCCAATACGGTTTGCTAATTGCTGCATAGTCATGCCCAGCCCTAATCGAACTGCTTTTATCCATCCTGTTGGGGGGATAGCCACTTTCGTTGTTGGAACGTAAACTTTAATTTTAGACTCTAATTGTTCTAACTGTAGTTTATTTTTATTCATTTTGTAAGGTTTTAGACTGACTTATTGAATACAAAAGTAAGGTATTAACCTGACATAACAAAATTAAAGTCAAGTTATAGATTGACAAAATAATATTTTGTCAGGTTTTAGACTGATTAAATACATCTATTCTATGAATATGGTCATTGGAGACGAAAAAAGCCTCACATATCTGTGAGGCTGATTCAAAATAAAAAAAATAAAACCTTGAGTCTAAACTAGAATGAAAAGGGTAACACTTTAAAATTTAATAGTTATTGCTCCTCTTTATTTTTTTCACTTAGTAAGTCGCTAACATCCACTGAATGGAATGTAAAATTACCCCATGGGAAATATGATGTCTGATTGGCAATATAAGAACGCAAGTTTGTTATGCAAATACTTAAACCTGAGTATTCCAGAAGTTGTAATTTTTCATTTTCATCAATTGGTTTACTTTGATCAAAGCTGAAAAATCCTAAGCCTTTTGTA
>CANFFA010000064.1 GCA_947445425.1 Paludibacteraceae bacterium | reverse complement strand
AATCCTATCGAAAATGGCAAGCCAGTTCGTGTTGGACGTAAATTAAATGCAGATGGTAAATTGGTGCGTATTTCTACAAAATCAGGAGAGGAAATCTAAGAATGAATACAGCAAGTTTAAAACAAGATTATAGAGAGCGTATCGTTCCTATCTTGATGAAAGAGTTTGGATATAGCTCAGTGATGCAATCTCCAAAATTAGAGAAAATTGTTCTGAACCAAGGATTGGGTATTGCAGTTGCGGATAAAAAAATTATCGAAATTGCTATCAACGAAATGACAACCATTACTGGTCAAAAAGCCGTTGCTACTTTATCTAAAAATGACATCTCTAACTTTAAATTACGTAAAAAAATGCCTATTGGTGTTCGTGTTACGTTACGCGGAGATAAGATGTATGAGTTCTTGGAACGTTTAGTACGCGTAGCTTTGCCACGTATGCGAGATTTTAAGGGTATTGCTAATAAATTGGATGGTCGTGGTAATTATACCTTAGGAATTCAAGAGCAAATTATTTTCCCTGAAATCAATATTGATGGTCTTTCTCGTTTATTGGGAATGAACATTACTTTTGTAACAACTGCAGCTACCGATGAAGAAGGTTTTGCATTGTTGAAAGAATTTGGCTTACCATTCAAAAAAAATTAATTTAGAGATACAATGGCAAAAGAATCAATGAAAGCCCGTGAGGTGAAAAGAGCCAAACTGGTAGCTAAATTCGCTGTGAAACGTGCAACTTATATTGCTGAAGGTAATTATGATGCATTACAATCTATACCTAAAAATGCTTCTCCAGTACGTTTGCACAATCGTTGCAAAATTACAGGTCGTCCAAAAGGGTATATGCGTCAATTTGGTATTTCACGTATTCAATTTCGTGAAATGGCATCCAACGGTTTAATCCCTGGAATCAAAAAAGCAAGCTGGTAGTAGAGACGGGGCATGCCCCGTCTTAATTATCAAAATTATCACCGTAATAAATATTGTCTCGAAAGTCGAGATCAATTTAAAAACAAAACAATGACAGATCCAATTGCAGATTATCTTACGCGATTAAGGAATGCTATTAAAGCCAATCACCGTGTGGTTGAAATTCCAGCATCGAATTTGAAAAAAGAAATGACCCGGATATTGCATGAAAAAGGCTATATCCTTAACTACAAATTTGTAGAAGAAGGTCCACAAGGTTCAATTAAAATTGCCTTGAAGTACGATCAAGTTAACAAAGTTAGCTCGATTAAAAAAATGATTAGAGTTTCTACTCCAGGACTTCGTCAATATGTTGGTTATAAAGATATGCCACGTGTATTGAATGGTTTGGGTATTGCAATTCTTTCTACTTCCAAAGGAGTTATGACCAATAAAGAAGCTTTAGGCTTGAAATTGGGTGGTGAAGTAATTTGTTTCATTTATTAATTCAAGGAGGAGAGAAAAATGTCAAGAATAGGAAAATTACCCATCAGTGTACCAGCCGGAGTAACCATCTCGGTTGATAAAACCTTGGTAACTGTAAAAGGTCCAAAAGGAGTTTTAACTCAAGAAATTGATTCGAATATTACTGTAGTTGTTGAAGGCGGAATCTGTACAGTATCCCGTCATGACGATGAAAAACAAAATCGTGCCTTTCACGGTTTATATCGTTCGTTAATTGATAATATGGTTGTAGGAGTTTCTGAAGGTTATAAAAAAACTTTAGAACTTGTAGGTGTTGGTTACCGTGTTTCTAACCAAGGTCAAGTATTAGAATTTGCTTTGGGTTATACTCACAATATCTTCATGAGTTTGCCAGACGTAATTAAAATAGAGACGAAGAGCGAACGTAATCAAAACCCTGTCTTAATTCTAGAAAGTTGTGATAAACAATTGATAGGACAGGTTTGCGCAAAGATTCGCTCATTCCGTAAACCAGAACCTTATAAAGGAAAAGGTGTTAAATTTGCGGGTGAAATACTTCGCCGCAAAGCAGGTAAATCTGCTGGTAAAAAATAATTTACGTAAACTTGTGAAATTATGACAGGAAAATTAGATAGAAGAATTAGAATAAAAGCACATATCCGTCACAAAGTGTCAGGAACTGCTCAAAGACCCCGATTGACTGTGTTCAGAAGCAACACTCAAATTTATGCTCAATTGATTGATGATGTAAATGGAGTTACTTTAGCTTCAGCTTCATCTTTGGGTGTTAAAGAAAAAGCAACAAAAATAGAACAAGCGGCTAAAGTAGGCGCATTAGTAGCTAAAGTTGCTCAAGAAGCTGGGATTACAAATGTGATTTTTGACCGTAATGGTTATTTGTATCACGGTAGAGTTAAACAATTAGCTGACTCCGCTCGCGAGGGTGGTCTTAAATTTTAATCGAGTATGGCAACAAATATGAATAAGGTTAAATCGACCAATGATTTAGAATTGAAGGAAAGATTGGTAGCGGTAAACCGTGTAACTAAAGTTACTAAAGGTGGACGTACTTTTAGCTTTTCAGCAATCGTTGTTGTTGGAAACGAAGATGGAATTGTAGGTTGGGGATTGGGTAAAGCTGGTGAGGTTACTGCTGCTATTGCAAAAGGAACTGAAGCTGCTAAGAAAAACTTGATCAAGGTTCCTGTATTTAATGGAACTATACCTCACGAACAAATTTCTAAATTTGGTGGTGCTCAAGTGTTTATCCACCCTGCCTCTCAAGGTACTGGAGTAAAAGCTGGTGGTGCAATGCGTGCGGTACTTGAAAGTGTTGGTGTAACTGACGTATTGGCAAAATCAAAAGGTTCTTCAAATCCTCACAATTTAGTGAAAGCTACTATTGTTGCTTTAGGTGAACTTCGTGATGCACGTACTGTTGCTCAAAACAGAGGTGTTTCACTTGATACAGTTTTTAACGGATAAATCAAATATAATTATGGCAACTATAAAAATTAAACAAGTAAGAAGTAAAATTAAATGCCCTAATGTTCAGAAATTGACTTTAGAAGCACTTGGTTTGAAAAAAATGAATGCCGTAGTTGAACACGAAGCTACTCCCCAAATTTTGGGGATGGTAGCCCGTGTACATAACTTGGTTGAAGTTATCAAATAATATTATTCTTAGAATCTTTAAAATATAAGATATGAATTTAAGTAATTTAACCCCTGCAGCAGGTTCCGTTAGAACTAGAAAAAGAATTGGTCGTGGTACTGGTTCTGGTTTAGGTGGTACTTCTACAAAAGGGCACAAAGGACAAAAATCACGTTCAGGATACTCTAAAAAAGTAGGTTTTGAAGGTGGTCAAATGCCTATTCAACGTCGCTTACCAAAATTTGGTTTCAAAAATATCAATCGTGTTGAATACAAAGCGATTAATATTGAAACTTTAGAAATTCTTGCTCAAAGTAAAAATTTAGCTAAAATTGGTTTAGTTGAATTACGTGAAGGTGGTTTTCTTTCAAAAACTGCTTTGGCAAAAATTTTAGGTAATGGTGTTTTAACTACAAAACTTGTTGTTGAAGCCAATGGATTTTCTAAATCGGCAGAAGAAGCAATCGTAGCCGCAGGTGGAACCGTAGTAAAACTTTAATAGCATGAAACTGATAGAGACAATAAAAAATATCTGGAAGATTGAAGAGCTTCGTAGTCGATTGTTAACAACAATTTTGTTGGTGTTAATTTATCGTTTTGGTTCTTATGTTGTACTTCCAGGTATTGACCCAACTGCTTTGACTGCGTTAAAAGCTCAAACCAGCGGTGGCTTACTTGCCTTGTTGGATATGTTCTCAGGTGGTGCTTTTGCTAATGCTTCGGTATTTGCTTTGGGTATTATGCCGTACATTTCGGCTTCTATCGTTATCCAGTTGTTAACAATAGCTGTACCTTATTTTCAAAAGATGCAGCGTGAAGGTGAAAGTGGTCGTCGCAAGATGAATCAATATACACGCTATTTGACTGTTGGTATTTTATTATTGCAAGGACCTTCCTATTTGGTTAACTTAAGTGTACAATTGGCACAAGCAGGTTCTGCTGTACCAAGTGGATTTTTATTCACTCTAACTTCTACCCTTATTTTATGTGGTGGTAGTATGTTTGTAATGTGGTTAGGTGAGCGTATTACAGATAAAGGTATTGGTAATGGTATATCATTTATTATTTTAGTTGGTATCATTTCGCGTTTTCCAGGTGCAGTGATTAAAGAGTTTGCTTCTCGTTTAGGTGATGCAGGTGGTGGTTTGGTAATGTTTTTAGGAGAATTAATTTTCTTATTACTTGTTATTGCTGCTTCGATCATGTTAGTTCAAGGAACTCGTAAGATACCTGTTCAATATGCAAAACGTGTAGTTGGTAATAAACAATATGGTGGTGTACGTCAGTATATTCCATTGAAGATTAATGCTGCTGGAGTTATGCCTATTATTTTTGCTCAAGCTATAATGTTTATTCCTGTTACTTTAGCCGGATTTTCGCATTCACAAGCTGTAAGTGGTTTTGTTGGTGCATTTATGAACAATAATGGTTTTGCTTATAATTTTGTATTTGGTTTATTAATTGTTGTATTTACTTATTTTTATACAGCGATTACTGTTAATCCAACACAAATGGCCGAGGAAATGAAACGTAATAATGGTTTTATTCCTGGAATTAAACCAGGTAAACGAACTGCTGAGTATCTTGATTTAATTATGTCTCGTATAACTTTGCCTGGATCTGTTTTTTTAGCAATTGTTGCAGTAATGCCTGCTTTCGCTTCTTTAATAGGTATTAATCAAGAATTTGCCCACTTTTTTGGCGGAACTTCATTGTTGATCTTGGTTGGGGTTGTATTAGATACTTTACAACAAATTGAAAGTCATTTATTAATGCGTCATTATGATGGTCTTCTAAAATCAGGAAGAATCAAAGGTCGTACTAGTGGTGGTGCTTCAGCATACTAAATTATAGATTAATGATTTTTTTAAAAACAGACGAGGAGATAGAGTTGCTTCGTGCTAGTAATCAGATTGTCGCTAAGACATTAGCAGAGATGGCTAAAGTTATTGCTCCTGGTGTTAGTACTGCTCAATTAGATAAAATAGCTGAAGAATTTATTAGGGCTCATGGTGCCGTTCCGGGTTTTCTAGGATACGGTGGTTTTCCTAAATCAATTTGTACTTCTGTTAATGACCAAGTCGTACATGGTATACCTTCTGATAATTTATTTTTAGAAGATGGTGATATAATTTCAGTTGATTGTGGCGTTTATTTTAATGGTTTTCATGGTGATTCTGCATATACTTTTTGTGTTGGAGATGTTAAACCTGAAATAATTGATCTATTACGTACTACTAAAGAGTCTCTTTATAAAGGGATCGAACAAGCACAAGAAGGTCGTCGTTTGGGTGATTTAGGGTATGCCATTCAATCTTATTGTGAAGAGCGTGGTTATTCAGTTGTTAGAGAAATGATTGGTCACGGTGTGGGTCGTAAATTACATGAAGCTCCTGAAGTACCAAATTTTGGTAGAAAAGGAAATGGAATTATGCTTAAATCTGGTATGACCATTGCTATTGAACCGATGATTAATTTAGGATCTCGTCATCTTGTTTTCGAAAAAGATGGTTGGACTACTCGAACTGTCGATCGTAAGGCTTCTGCTCATTTTGAGCATTCAGTAGCAATACGTCGTGGACAAGCAGATATATTATCAAGTTTTGAATTTATTGAACAAGTTTTAGGGAACAA
Source organism: Paludibacteraceae bacterium (assembly GCA_947445425.1). Taxonomy (GTDB): domain Bacteria; phylum Bacteroidota; class Bacteroidia; order Bacteroidales; family Paludibacteraceae; genus Paludibacter. The sequence goes on along the minus strand of CANFFA010000064.1, from coordinate 4,139 downwards.
AGCAATTTAATTATGGCCAAACAAACAGCAATTGAGCAAGACGGCACGATTCTCGAAGCATTATCTAATGCTATGTTTCGTGTTGAATTAGAAAACGGTCACGTAATAACTGCACATATTTCAGGTAAAATGCGCATGCATTATATCAAAATTTTAACAGGAGATCGGGTGAAAGTAGAAATGTCTCCCTATGATTTGTCAAAAGGACGAATCTCTTTTAGATATAAATAAAATTTAAATATTTACACATGAAAGTAAGAGCATCAGTTAAGAAGCGCACGGACGATTGTAAAATCGTAAGAAGAAAAGGTCGCTTGTATGTTATTAACAAAAAGAATCCTAAGTTTAAACAACGTCAAGGATAATAATTATTTTTGAAATAAAAAGATTTTATGGCAATAAGAATTGTAGGAGTAGATTTACCTCAAAATAAAAGAGGAGAAGTTGGATTGACTTATATCTACGGAGTAGGTCGCAGTAGCGCTAAGAAAATTTTAGAAGAAGCTAATGTTGACATCAACATTAAAGTAAAAGATTGGACAGACGACCAAGCGGCTAAAATTCGCGAGATTATTGGTGCAAGTTTTAAAGTTGAAGGTGACCTTCGTTCTGAAGTACAAACCAACATCAAACGTTTGATGGATATCGGTTGCTATCGTGGAGTACGTCACCGTATTGGCCTTCCATTAAGAGGTCAAAGTACGAAAAATAACGCTCGTACACGTAAAGGGAAAAAGAAAACAGTTGCAAACAAAAAGAAAGCAACTAAATAAAGGTAATTAACTGTTTGCAAATTTTAGAACAAGCAAAATAATATTGAAATAATATGGCAAAAAAGACAGTTGCAGCCAAAAAAAGAGTCGTTAAAGTAGATGGTGTAGGTCAATTGCACGTACATTCTTCATTTAATAACATTATTGTTACACTTACAAATGGTGATGGTCAAGTAATATCTTGGTCTTCAGCAGGTAAGATGGGATTCCGTGGCTCAAAGAAAAACACTCCTTATGCAGCGCAAATGGCAGCTCAGGATTGTTCAAAAGTAGCAATCGATTTAGGATTGAAAAAAGTTAAAGCTTATGTTAAAGGACCAGGTAATGGTCGTGAGTCAGCAATACGTACAATTCACGGAGCTGGTATTGAAGTAACAGAAATCGTTGACGTAACGCCACTTCCACACAATGGTTGTCGCCCCCCAAAACGCAGAAGAGTATAATTTCTATTATCGTTTCCTCTATCACCGAATAGATAAAATCTATGAAAAGGTTGCATTTAACCTCTCTGCAATCGCGGCTGTGTTAGTTTTTTCGATTTGTGTACGTGGAACACATCATTAACTTAAACAAAATAAAATAAAATGGCAAGATATATTGGCCCAAAATCAAGAATAGCACGTAAATTTGGTGAAGCTATTTTCGGACCTGACAAAGTGTTGGCTAAAAAGAATTATCCTCCTGGCCAACATGGTCAAGGACGTCGTAAAAAAACTTCTGAGTACGGAATACAATTACGTGAAAAACAAAAAGCTAAATATACTTATGGTGTATTAGAAAAGCAATTCCGTAACATGTATGAAAAAGCTCAACGTACCAAAGGTGTTACTGGTGTTGTATTGTTGCAATTATTGGAATCTCGTTTAGATAATTTAGTATATCGTTTGGGTTTTGCGCCTACTCGTTCAGGTGCTCGTCAATTGGTTAGTCACAAACATATTACCGTTGATGGTAAAGTTGTGAATATTGCATCTTGTCACATTCGTCCAGGTCAAGTTATTGCAGTACGTGAAAAAAACAAGTCTATGGAAGTTATTTCAACTTCTTTGATTGGTTTTAATCACAGTAAATATCCTTGGATTGAATGGAATGCATCTATTTTGGGTGGTACCTATTTACACATCCCAGAACGTGAAGATATTCCAGAAAATATCAAAGAACAATTAATTGTCGAGTTATATTCTAAATAATAAGTGAACCATGGCTATATTAGCATTTCAAAAACCTGAAAAGGTAATTATGTTGGAAGCTGACGAATTTCAAGGTAAATTTGAATTTCGTCCTTTGGAGCCAGGTTACGGTATTACGATTGGTAATGCATTGCGCCGTATACTTTTGTCTTCACTTGAAGGTTTCGCTATAACTTCAATTAAAATTGAAGGGGTTGACCATGAATACTCAACTATACCAGGAGTTATTGATGATGTTACTAGTATCATTTTGAATCTTAAACAAGTTCGTTTCAAACAAATTGTTGAAGATGTTGAAAGTGAAAAAAATTCTATATTAGTTACAGGAACAACAGTCTTTAAAGCTGGTGATATTGGTAAGTATTTTACTGGTTTTGAAGTGCTTAATCCTGAACTTGTTATTTGTGAACTTGATCCTTCAGCTAGCTTCCAAATTGATATTTACGTTAATAAGGGTCGTGGATATGCTCCATCAGAAGAAAATAAATCTTCTTCTGCTGAAATTGGTGTTATTCCAATTGATGCAATTTTCACTCCTATTCGTAACGTAAAGTATTCTATTGAAAACTTTCGTGTTGAGCAAGTTACAGATTATGAGAAATTAGTATTAGAGATTTCTACTGACGGTTCTATTCATCCCAAAGAAGCACTAAAGGAATCTGCAAAGATTCTAATACATCACTTTATGTTGTTTTCTGATGAGAAAATTTCATTAGAAGTTGCTGAAGGTGAAGGTGCTGATGAATTTGATGAAGAAATTCTTCACATGCGTCAATTGTTGAAAACAAAATTAACTGACCTTGAGTTATCTGTAAGGGCACTTAACTGTTTGAAGGCTGCTGATGTCGATACTTTAGGCGAGTTGTGTGGTTATCACCGTCACGATTTATTGAAATTCCGTAATTTTGGTAAAAAATCGCTTACTGAGTTAGATGAGAAATTAGAAAGCTTAAACCTTTCCTTTGGAATGGATATAGCTAAATATAAATTAGATAAAGAGTAAAGAGATGAGACATAATAAAAAATTTAACCACTTAGGCCGTAAAACGGCTCATAGAAAGGCAATGTTGTCTAATATGGCTTCTTCTCTTATTCAACATAAGAGAATTGCTACAACGCTTGCTAAGGCGAAAGCCCTGCAAGTATATGTAGAGCCAATTTTGACAAAATCAAAAGAAGATACTACACACTCACGTCGTATGGTATTTAGCTTGTTACAAAACAAGGAGATTGTTACAGAATTGTTCACATCTGTATCTGAGAAAATTGCTGATCGTCCAGGTGGTTATACCCGTATTTTACGTACTGGTTTTCGTTTGGGTGATAACGCAGAAATGTGTATCATTGAATTAGTTGATTACAATGAAAACATGTTGAAAGAAAAGGCTGTTAAGAAAGCTGCTCGTACGCGTCGTTCTTCTGTTAAAAAAGAAGTTGCTGATGCACCAGTTGCAACTGAAGAAACTCCTGTTGCTGAGTAATTTTTTAATTTACTCAAATCAAAAAAGGAACAAAGCATATTGCTTTGTTCCTTTTTTGATTTATTATTTATTGCTTTAAATTCCGGCACCGTCAAAAAATGAAGTCACTATAGCTTTTTGTTGAAGGATACGTGAGCCTGGTGGGACACTGTTGGTAAGCCAAACATTACCTCCAATAATTGATCCTTCTCCAATAGTAATTCTTCCTAAAACATTTGCATTGGAATAAACGACTACATTATTCTCTAAAATAGGATGACGTGGGATGTTAATTGGATTTCCTTCGTGGTCGAGCGTGAAGCTTTTTGCGCCTAAGGTAACACCTTGATACAATCTTACATGATTTCCAATAATTGCAGTTTCTCCAATAACAACTCCTGTTCCATGGTCGATACTAAAGTATTCGCCAATTTGTGCCCCAGGATGAATGTCAATTCCAGTTTCTGAGTGCGCCAATTCTGAAATTACTCTAGGTATAATGGGCACACCTAATTTCAGTAGTTCATGGGCCAATCTGTGGTTAAATACTGCATGAATGGAAGGGTAGCAGAATATAACTTCACCATAGCTCTGTGCTGCAGGGTCACCGTCAAAAGTTGCTTTAATGTCAGTAGCCATCAGCCTTTTAATTTCAGGGATTTTATCAATCAATGTCAATGAAATTTCGCAGGCATCTAGTTTTTTATCCACTATTT
>CANFFA010000063.1 GCA_947445425.1 Paludibacteraceae bacterium | reverse complement strand
TTCATTTCGGGGAAACTCAATTTTGATTACCCACCTTATTCGTTATAGAGCCTTATTTTCTATCAATATTATTTGGGATCTTTCAGATAATACTATTTAAAATTTCTCACTTTATCTCAAAAACTTCATACAAAATGACAGAAATTTTCAGCCCTTGGCATCATGTATCTCCAAATCATACTGCACTAGATACAGTCATTGGAATTATCGAAATTCCCAAAGGTACACGTGCTAAATATGAACTTGATAAATCCAGTGGGTTATTGCGACTTGATAGAGTTCTTTACTCATCTGTTTATTATCCTGCTAATTACGGTTTCATCCCTCAGAGCTATTGCGATGACAAAGATCCATTGGATATTTTAATTCTATCACAAATAGACGTTGTTCCGTTATGCATTGTACCTGCAAAAGTAATTGGCGTAATGCGAATGTTAGACAATGGTGAAGCAGACGACAAGATTATTGCCGTGGCTGCAGGGGATCCCAGTGTAAGTCACTACAATGACATCTCAGAATTACCACAGCATTTCAAAACTGAGATGATGAACTTCTTTCAAGATTATAAGAAATTAGAACATAAAACAGTGGTCGTAGAAGAGTTTTTTGGGAAAGAGGTTGCTCTACGAATTCTAAATGAAAGTTTTAAATTATATCACAAAACTTTTGGAAAAACAACCAATCATGTCAGTATTAAACATACCAAACATGAAATCAAAAAAACATCAAATTATCTTCACAATGGGTTAAAAAACTGTAGTTCCTATTGGGTTTAAATTGCGATGGAAAATGGAAATTTATTTTTTTTATAAATAGAAAACAGAAATGGAAATTAAAAGAATTATTTTGAACGAAATGTCCTATTTTGGGGCAGGATGTCGCGCAGTACTGGCCGACGAAATTAAAAAACGCGGTTTTAAAAAAGTATTTATTGTTACCGACAATGACTTGGTTAAATTTGGGGTTGCAGGACAGGTAGTTGCAGTGCTAGACAAAGCCGAAATACCTTACGAAGTTTTCTCGGATGTAAAACAAAATCCTACTGTTAGACAGGTCAAATTAGGAGGCGCAGCATTCCAAGCTTCAGGTGCTGATGTAATTGTAGCCATTGGTGGTGGTTCCCCCATCGATACCGCCAAAGCGATTGGTATCATTGCTACCAACCCACAATTTGCTGATGTGGTTTCATTGGAAGGTGTAGCGGACACTAAGAAAAAATCCATTCCAATTATTGCCCTACCAACTACAGCAGGTACTGCAGCCGAAGTAACCATCAACTACGTGATTACAGATGAGGAAAACGTAAAAAAAATGGTCTGTGTAGATCCAAATGACATACCTGTACTGTCGATTGTAGACGCTGAATTGATGCTAAGTATGCCAAAAGGACTAACTGCTGCCACAGGCATGGATGCATTGACACACGCTATTGAAGGCTATATTACCAAAGGTGCTTGGGAAATGTCCGACATGTTTGAATTAAAAGCCATTGAAATGATTGCCAAACACTTGCCAGCAGTTGTTGCCAACCCTCAAGATGTGGAGGCACGTAACGGCATGGCAGTGGCACAATACATTGCAGGTATGGGATTCTCCAATGTTGGCTTGGGATTAGTACATGGTATGGCGCACCCTCTTGGTGCATATTATGATATACCCCACGGTGTAGCCAATGCCTTGTTATTGCCAATAGTTATGCAATACAATGCAGAATCGGCACTGGAAAAATACAGTGACATTGCCAAAGCGATGGGCGTGTGCATTGAAGGATTAACAAGTGAACAAGCGGCACAAGCAGCTGTAGATGCTGTAAAAGCATTGGCTGTAAAAGTGGGAATTCCTGAAAAATTACGCGACCTAAACGTAAAAGAAGAAGATTTGGAGCGTTTGGCACAATCCGCTTTCAATGATGTGTGTACGCCAGGAAATCCTCGTACAGTAACCTTGGAAGATGCATTGGAATTGTATAAAAAAGCGTTTTAATTTGGTTGGAATAGTTTTGCAAAACAACTAAAAGCTGGTGTCTAGAAATAGTTACCAGCTTTTTTTTATTGGAAAAACAACATTTTGTAAATTTTTCTTTACTTTTACACCTACACTCCATCCGAAACAAAAAAAATATGATTTCAACTGAATTAAACTCAAGCTATCTGGTCTCATCTGAAGAAGATGAGCTTTGGGGATTGTCCGTTACCACGGTAGGGCAACAGAAAATATCGGAGAATGAATCCTACCCCCCGACGAACCATCCCAATGGATACTTTTTTAATGTTGACAAAGGACGTATTTTAAACGAATACCAACTTTTATACATCACCAATGGGAATGGGGTTTTTACTTATGGTAGTGCAAAACAATCTTGCTTAATTACAGAAGGAAAAATGTTCTTTCTCATGCCTGGCGTTTGGCACAGTTACAAGCCCATCGAAAACACAGGTTGGAATGAATATTGGATTGGTTTCAAAGGAGATATCATCGAAAAAATTGTAGAAAAAGGTTTTTTTATCAATCGTGCTCCTGTTTTTAGCATTGGCTTAAACGAACGCATTGTTGACTTATACATTAAAGCCATCGAAATAGCCAATGAGGAGCGGGCTGGTTATCAACAGGCATTATCTGGCATTGTCATGCACATTTTAGGGTTGATGTTTTATCGCGACAAAACCCGTGATTTTGAAGATGAAAACCTTATCATCAAAATCAATAAAGCCAAGGTAATTATGCGTGAATCAATTTACAAAGTGATTACTGCCGAAGATATTGCTAAACAATTAAATCTGGGCTATTCCGGATTCAGACGTGCCTTTAAAGAACTCACAGGAAACTCACCGTCACAATATATGCTCGAATTAAAGTTAAATGAAGCAAAACTTCAACTTACCACAACTACACTTTCGGTAAAAGAAATCTCCTTTAACCTGAACTTCGAAAATCCAGATTATTTTCCCATATTTTTTAAGAAAAGAACTGGTATGACTCCTGGAGAATATAGGAGCAGTAAATAGAGCCTATTTGTGAATATAAACTAAATTAATTTAAATTTTAAGTCCTTACATCGATGGGGCTAATCAATTATATTAAATTTACTATCTCACTTATGATATTAGTATTGATTAGTAATTATACCAAAAATGTTAATTAAAGATATAACAGAAAAATTAATCACAGATATTACTCGAGGTGACGAAAAAGCATTTTCATCACTTTACGACTGCTATTATACCTATTTAAATACTGTGGCAATCTACTATGTTACTGATAGAGAAGTTGCTTGCGAAGTCGTTAATGATGTTTTTATTAATGTATGGCATAAACGCAGCACGCTCATTTTTCCTATACATTCCTACCTTATTAAGTCAGTCAAAAATGGTTGTTTGAATAGTATTCGTTCTCAAAAATCAAAAGACAGGGTATTGGGAGAACATAAACAACATTTACTTGACTTCCAGGAAGAGTATATCCTCTCTAATCCCACCCCACTCCAGTTTGTAGAATCTCAAGAAATGGAAGCAGAAATACGGGGCGCTATCAATCGCCTGCCCGAAAAATGCAAAATTATTTTTGAACAATTTCTATTTTCCGGAAAACTACCTGAAGAAATCGCCAGTGACCAATTGTTAAGTGTTAGTACGGTAAGGGTTCAAATTAAAAATGCTATGGACAAATTGAAAATCTCATTGCAACATTTAATTGGATTTGCTTTGCTTTTAGTTTTAAGAGCCCTACACTAATTTCACTCTGTTTTTAGCACTTATTTACTCTATCTGTTTAAGAATTAAAAACTTATCACCAGCACAAAACGATTTATCATGGAAAATACGAATACACCAACTGAACATACTGAAACAAATTTATTTGATGAGTACATTATCGACTATTTCTCGGGCATAATCTCCCCAGAAAACTTGTCAAAACTATCAGATTTAATCAAATCCGATGAAAATTACAGGCTTAAATTTGAAGAGGCCTTACAGTTGCATGCATATCTATTTGTTCCGAAGATTGAGTCTACTAAATCATCAAACCTAGCATTTATTCTCGATCAAATCAATGAAAAACCTTCGTATAACATTGGATTTAATTGGTTTACACCATTGAATAGAATTGCTGCAATTATTATTTTGACCCTTATTTCCTCATTAAGTTTCTTTTATTTTTACAACCATCTCTCCGTCAAAGATGATTTGGTCTGTTTTGAAACTTCGGTTCCGGTAGGTTCAAAATCAAGGATTCTCCTTCCGGACAGTACGGTTGCATGGTTGAATTCCGGTTCTACTTTGAAGTACCATCAATCTTTTGGTAAGGAATCTCGAACAGTGGAGCTGAGCGGAGAAGGATATTTTGAAGTTACAAAGGATAAATCAAAACCGTTTTTAGTTCATACAAAATCATTGGATATCAAAGTACTGGGTACAGTTTTTAATGTAAATTCATATTTAGAAGATGAAGAGGTTGATGTGACGCTGATTGAAGGTTCTGTAAATGTATCAATCCCAGATAATAAAGAAGCGGGCTCTAGAATTATGTTCCCCAATGAGCGATTGACCTATAATAAAAAAACCAAAAAAGTTATTTCTACGGAGATTGATGCTAAAAAATCAAAGCTCTGGACCACGGGAGTATCCTATTTTACGAATGCAACATTGGAAAGCATTTTCAAAGACCTAGAACGTAAATATGGAATCAAAATACGTATAGAGAGTCATAAAATTAAAGATGAACTCTTTACAGGAAGTCTAAATCTAAATCAACCCATAAAAGATGTGATTTCGTTTATTGATGTGGATAAGAAATTTATACTTAAACAAACCAACGACACATTGGTTATTAGTAGCAGATATTAACAAACAAAGTATTTGGCTGTAGTTTATATTTGCGTTGATTTTAACAACGCAGATATAAACTACAGCCTTTTTCATCATTAAGTGATTAATAATAAGTACCAAATATCAATCTCTTATAATTTAAGGTCATCAACTTCCTGCCTATCATAATTTATGCTAGTCACACCCTCCATTTATTTTCTTGATTATTAAGAATAATAATTAAGTTGCCTAAACGTTTCCCCCACGAACTGTGTATCCATTTATAGAGAGCAATTAATAGCACTCACAATATATTATGATACTGAACGAGACCAACAAAATCGATGATTTACTACTTGACTATTTCTCGGGAAAAATTTCCGATGTAGATCAGTGTACGTTATTCGAGCTTCTTCATTCCAATCCGGCAATGAAAGCAAAATTTAATGAAATGGCTAAACTTAGAGCCATCTTATTTACCCCTACCCTAGAATCCGAAAAAGCCAAAAATTTCGCAAAATTAAATTTGAGCAAGTCAAAGTATATTGACTTTAGAGAAGTTCGCTCACGTTTATTGACTATTTCAAGAGTCGCCGCTGTCACTTTTATAATTGCCATCAGCTCTGTTGGAGTATATCGATATTTTGATTTTGCGGCATCAAACAAAGATTTATATGGATGTGAAATTTCAACTCCATTGGGCTCAAGTGTAAAAATCACCTTACCCGATGGCTCTACAGTCAATATGAATTCGGGCTCAACAATCAAGTATAGTAAATCCTTTGGATCAGAAAAACGGGAAGTAATACTAACCGGAGAGGCGCTTTTCGACATAAAAAAAGATCCGAAGAAACCATTTTTAGTGCAAGCAAAAGATCTACAAGTAAAAGTATTGGGAACTGTTTTTAATGTTAAATCCTATGGGAATGAGCAGACCATTGAAGTCAACTTACTAAGAGGAAAAATAGAGGCTTCGACCCAAAATGGTGGAAGTTCTAAAAAAGTGATATTAAAACCGAATGAAAGAATTATATATAACACAAAAACAAACATTCTATTAAAGAAAAAAGCAGAGGTGTCAGATGCCATACTTTGGACTGTAGGGAAAATTAAAATAGAAAATCTAAACCTAGAAGAGATTGCAAAACTGCTGGAACGAAAATACAACACATCCATAGAAATAGGTGAAAGCATTAAGGAGGAGCGTTTTACAGGTAATTTAGACTTAAATAAACCGATAGAGAGTGTTATCAACTTTATTGATGTGGATCATAAATTCAAAACGCATTTTAAAGATAATCAACTTTTTATTGAAAATAATTAATTCTAAATACTATATTTACTATGAGAAACACAACTTGATCTACTACCCCCTTTCATTGATTATTTCTTTTTGCACTAGCAGTGCGATTATTACGAAATTCTAAAAAACATTACAAATGAAAAACAGTTATGTAAAACCAATTACGATTTCCATTAATTATTATTTGAAACATCTGTTTTCAAATAATATTAATATTGTTTTTATTAGCCTTTTTTTAATGGCTACATTTTCCCCTATCCACGGACAGGACGCTAAATTAAGTTTAAAGTTACAAAATGTCCCTTTAAGCGAAGTGATCAATCAAATTGAAGCCAAAACGGGCTATTCATTTCTAGTCAGAAGTAATGATGTAAACCTGAAGGAGCTTGTCTCGGTTAATGCTGTAGACAAAAGTGTGGAGGATATTTTAACTGAGGTCTTTAAGCACAAAGAGATCAAATTTGAAATCACAGGGAAAAGTGTTTCTGTTTTCAAACCTTTGAAAGAGAAAAACAGTTTACCTGCCTCACTAAAGCCCTCAAAAAAAATATCGGGTACAGTGACAGACGAGAGAGGAGATGCCATTATTGGGGCCTCTGTATTGGTCAAAGGAGACAAAACAGGTACAGTGACCGATTTTAATGGCAATTTTAATTTGATGGTAACTGAAGATGCTGTTTTGAAAATTTCTTACATTGGTTATAATCCAACAACAACAAAAGTAGGCGATCAAAACAATTTGAAAGTAATGCTCGTCGAAACAAATAAAGGCTTGGAAGAGGTAGTTGTAGTGGGTTATGGCACCCAAAAGAAAGCAACGTTAACCGGTTCAATCGCGAATATTTCAGGAGAAAACCTATTAACCACAAAAACCTCCAATGTAGCAGCAGCACTTCAAGGAAAGGTCTCCGGGGTTCAAATTCGTCAACAAAGTGGTCAACCCGGAGCGAATACAACCAATATAAATATTCGTGGATTTGGTACTCCACTTTTCGTCATTGATGATGTAACTGCTACAGCCACTGATTTTAACCGGTTAAATGCTTCCGATATTGAAAGTATGTCTGTATTGAAAGATGCATCTGCAGCTATTTTTGGGATGAATGCCGACAATGGAGTAGTCATTGTACGAACCAAAAGAGGAAAAGCTGGTAAATTAAAAACTGAATATTCATCCTCCATGGGTATCACCTCACCCACCAACGTACCTCAGATGTCGAATGCTCCTCAATATGTAACGGCTTGGAATAATTCTACCAGAATCATCACCGGTAATCCTTATGTTCCACAAGAAGAATTGACAAAATGGCAAACAGGAGCTCCTGGTTATGAGTCAAATAACTGGTATGATGCCACCATCAAGAAATACGCTACACAACAGCTTCACAATATTTCATTTACAGGTGGTAATGACGTTGTTAGCTTTTTTACAGGTATAGGATATACCTATGATGGCGGTTTGTTAAAGAGTAATGCGCTTGATTTTCAAAAAGTAACGGTAACCAACAATGTTTCTTTTAATATCAGTAAGAATTTAAAAGCCAATTTCAATTTCTTAGCTCGATTGGCAACCATGAATCAGCCAACCGCAAATTTTGAAAATATATTTGCCACTACTCGAAACAATTTGCCTACCCAACAGCCATTGATAAACAATGATCCACGTTATCCGGGCATGGCCAGAAATGGTCAGAATGGTGTAGCGATGTCAGATCCAGCCAATGGGATGCAGCAAGACAATGAGCGTTTTACGCGTGCAAATGTGGACTTAGCTTACTCTTTTGATAATGCATTAAAAGGACTTCAATTAAAATTTGCAGCCTTCTATAATAACAACAACACTATTGGTACCAATGTCTGGACCCCATACTCCTTGTATGATGCCACTTTGACCCCTACCATATTTAAATCTCCAGCTGCATCAAGGGTCAGTAATTCCAATCTAGCGCGATTGAATCTACAATATCAAATTTCATACAACAAAACGATTGCCGAAAATCATAGTTTAGGTGGAACGCTTGTCTATGAAGCAAAAAGAGACAAAGGAATCAATACAGTAACGGGGCGTCAATTTGATGATTTCTTTACCAGTGATATTATCAATCAAGGGAGTACGAAGAACATGACTGCCGACGGATCCAACAGTGATTACGCCAGTTTATCAACCATTGGTCGCTTTAACTATGGATATGCCGGTAAATATCTAGCTGAGTTTGCTTTTAGACGTGATGGATCTTATCGTTATGCTCCAGATAAGAAATATGGATTTTTTCCTGTATACTCTTTGGGATGGAGGGCTTCGGAAGAAAAATTCATGAAGAATAACTTGTCTTTCATTACGAATCTAAAATTTAGAGGATCCTATGGAACGATGGGAAGAGATTTGGGTAATGCTTTTGAGTATTTAGAGGGTTTTAATCCAAGTGGTGAAAGTGCGGGTTTTTATGAATTTGTAGATGGGACACAAACCAATGGTATTGCTGCTCCTGCGATACCCAATTCTAAGTTGAGTTGGATGAATATTCAAACCAAGGATGTTGGTTTTGATCTCTCTATCCTAGATGGTTTAATAGATTTGGAATTCGATTTGTACCAAAAAGACAGACAAGGATTGTTAGCCAACAGACTGACCACTTTACCCAATACTTTTGGAGCTACCATGCCACAAGAGAATCTGAATAGTGATAGAACTGTTGGTATTGAGTTTGCACTCGGCACGAAAGGGAAAATTGGTGATTTTAATTATCAAGTAAATGGGAACTTTAACTTTTTTCGATCAAAAGATATCTATGTGGAAAGAGCCGATTTTACGAATAGTAAAGATCAGTGGAAAAATTTAAGTGCTGGACGTTGGGACGATCGCGTTTTTCAATACCAAGGAGATGGACAATTTAAAAATTTCGATGAAATAAACAGTGCTCCCATACAGAATGGAGGCAATGGAAATGCTTTTGAATTGCCCGGAGATTACAAATACAAGGATGTTGATGGGAATGGGAAGATTGATGGGAATGATATGTTACCTACCGCTTGGGATGCGACTCCAAATATGAGTTATGGTCTTACCGTTGGAGCTCAGTGGAAAGGTTTTGATTTCAATATGCTTTGGCAAGGTTCCGGACTCTATTCAGATGTAGTGGGCATTGGTCCATTTGCACAATCTTTTAATCAAGGAACCAACCTTCCGGCTTATTGGAGTGATAGTTGGCATCCCATTGATCCTTATGGAGACTTAAGGGATATCAACAATTGGGCTCCCGGAAAATATCCTGTCCCAAGAGAAAATGGAGGGGGGAGTGCCATCTTTGCCGGTGAAAGACAAAGTACTTTTTGGAGAAAAGACGCTACTTTTTTTAGGCTGAAGAATATTGAAGTGGGATATACCTTGTCAGAGCGTTTTAATAAGAGAATGGGAATTAGCAAAATGCGTTTATTTGTGAATGGATTCAATTTGATTACAATTGCTGATGAATATGTAAAACAATTTGACCCGGAAGTTTCTATTTCAGGCTCAGACACCAAAACTAGCTCGAATTCTACTGGTATAGTTTATCCACTGTCGCGAATATTTAATTTTGGTTTGAACGTAACATTTTAATGAGTAAGGAAATGAAAAATCTAAAAAAAATAAATCTAATTACGCTCCTAGCGATTTCAATCTTTGCGAGCAGCTGTAACTGGCTGGAAGAGGTTGAACCAAAAAATAAAGTTCCCATGCCTGTTTTGTTTTCAGATGCTGGTGGTATAAAAACCTATATGGC
>CANFFA010000062.1 GCA_947445425.1 Paludibacteraceae bacterium | reverse complement strand
TGCAAAAGTGCTAAGACGCAAAGAAATTCACATACTGTATATCTGAACTTTGCGTCTTCTAAACTTAGCGTTCTTGGCGTTCAAAAATATTAAAACAACTTATCGGAGTAGTCTCGATAATACGACATTATATTGTTCGAATTACTTATTGGTGAAGATCTTTGTTTTTTGTCATGCAGGGTACTTCAATAATTAAAAAAATACAGTCTACCAAAGAACATACAAAATGCAAAGAACAGAAATTTCAGCCTATGGCGAATTCGGATTGATTAAACATTTAACAGAGAAATTTAAACTAGAAAACAGTTCTACCCTCAAAGGAGTAGGAGATGATGCAGCAGTATTGAGCTACGAGAACAAAAAAGTACTGGTGACTACCGACCTCTTATTGGAAGGAATTCATTTTGATTTGGTATATGTGCCCATCATGCATTTGGGATACAAAGCAGCAGTTGTAAACTTCTCGGACATTTATGCAATGAATGGAGAACCAAAGCAAATTACGGTTTCCATAGGTGTTTCAAAACGTTTTTCGGTAGAAGATTTAGAACTTTTATATGCTGGAATCCAATTGGCTTGTACAAAATATGGCGTTGATTTAATTGGTGGTGACACTTCAGCATCGCTTACAGGCTTGGCCATCAGCATCACATGTATCGGCGAAGCAGATGCAGATAAAATAGTTTATCGCAATGGTGCCAAAGAAAATGACCTGGTTTGCGTGACCGGAGATTTGGGTTCAGCTTATATGGGACTACAACTATTAGAGAGAGAAAAAGCCGTTTTTGCGGGCAACGAGGAGGTTCAACCCGACTTTGAAGAAAAAGATTACATCCTGAAACGTCAACTTAAACCAGAAGCCCGTCAGGACATTATTTTAAGATTGCGTGAAAAAGGGATTCAACCGACTTCAATGATCGATATTTCGGATGGCTTGTCATCAGAATTACTTCATATTTGTACCCAAAGTGATGTAGGTTGTCGTATTTATGAGGACAAAATTCCAATCAATTATCAAGCCGTAGTGATGGCTGAAGAGCTGAACATGAACATTGTAACGGCTGCATTAAATGGCGGTGAAGATTACGAATTACTGTTCACCGTACCTTTAGAAGATTATGATAAAATGATAGCGATGGAAGGCGTTGCAATCGTTGGACATATTACTAAATCAGCATTGGGCTTACAATTGGTGGGCAGAGAAGGTGAAGAGATAGAACTCAGGGCACAAGGTTGGAATTCATTGGAAGATTAATTTACACACATAAAAAAAGAGAGTCACAAATTAAATTGGCTCTCTTTTTTTTATGCAAACTATTTGGAAGTAGAACTCAAATACTCGACTATTTATCAACGCAAATTCCGCAAATTCACACAAATTAGATTGTCTTAATTTGTGTAAATTTGCGGAATTTGCGTTCATAAAACTACTATCCCAATTTTCGAATCCTATATTTTGCTGATTATTTGAGCTCAAGTATTTATGATTAATCTTCCAACTCAATGAGTGGATCTACTGTATCATTAGAAACTATTTTGTGATGTGCACCAATGTGAAACCTACTCACTTTCTTGTTGATAATCAAAGTAGAAGGAATAAATTCTAATTCATTTTTATCAGAAAGAGAAAGGATATTCCATGCTTGATAACTGATGAGCATAAAGCTGTATTTAGAAAGTAAACCTGAACTAAATCGAGATGACTTCGTTACTTTTATAGAATTAGGATATTGAACACGCAATTCATAAATGGCTTTGTGAATCACAGTGCTGGTGGCAATTAACTTATTCAAATCCATAATCTGAATGGTTATTTCAGGATTATTTTTCAACAGACGACGGGCATATCTTAATAAAAACACATCTTCTTCACTTTGCAATAAAACGACTGTAGAACTTATTGATTTGAATCCTCTGTTCACAAACACACCAACACTACAATTACTGTTTTCAATAAAATAGCGTGTTTTGTCCTTTATCAAAGTACCTGGATAGAAAAATGCCTGTTTCTGCCAAACTTTATTAATTAATTGATTAAGCCAAACAATGTTTTTAAACAAAGTACTCTCCTTAAAAAATGGTATGCCCGAAAGTGATACACCCGCACCTACCAATAAGAAATCGTAATTATTATAATTGGTTTTCTTAACAATATCCAACTCTACATTATCGGTAGCTTTATACACCGTTTCAATTGGAGTATTCAACAACAAAGCCTCATCTTTTACCGACTTAAAAGTTTCCATTGCAAATTGCTCACTGGCAATGGGGTTGGTATCAGTTCCAGGTGTAAGGTGCAGTACGGTAACCGCTAAGCTATTCTTGGTCCCATCCAATACATATTTTGCCACATTGAACAATGCTTTCCCATTTTCGGGATTACCAATGGCAATCAATGATTTAAATATGCCTTCAGACTGCTGTGTTTGGTATTCTTCTTCGACATTAGACTCTGGGAAGAAATAGTTGATCAAGGTCAATAAAGGAGTAGTCATGAAGGTAGTAACCAATGCCATAATAACCAGCATTACAAAAATTGGAGGCGGTAGAATACCCATTTCATAACCAATATTCAAAACGATGAGTTCCATCAAACCCCGAGTATTCATGAGCGCACCGATGGACAAACTATCGTGCCAAGATTCACCCAAAATCCTCGCAGAGAAAGCACCACCGCAGAATTTACCAATAATCGCCACCAAAATAATCAGACCACAAATTGTCCAAAGATAAGGAGTATTGAGCAGCCCTATCTCAGTACGTAAACCTGTAAACACAAAAAATAGTGGTAATAGAAGCACTACCGCTACATCTTCAATTTTATCAATGACAAGCTTCCTGAAATGAGGCAATTGCGGCATAACTACACCTGCAAGAAATGCTCCAAAAAGCGCATGAATACCAATGATTTGTGTCGTAAAGGCTGACAAAATCATTATTAAAAGCAAAAAGGCAATGACACTTTTATTGAGTACTTCACGATTGTCATAAATTTTACCCAAACGTTTAAGAAAAGGCTGGATCATAAAAAGCATCACGAATACGTAAAGCATTGAGTACAAAATAGTGTACAAAGAGCTCACTAAACTACCAGTTTTTGCGATAGCTATAACTGCAGCCAAAATACACCAAGCAGTCACATCATTTATCGCAGCGCTGGCAAGAGATATTGTACCCAAGTGTGTATTGGTAAGTCCTTTTTCCTGTACAATACGAGCAAGTACGGGAAAAGCGGTGATGCTCATCGAAATACCAATAAAAAGGGAAAAAGCAAGAAAACTTGTTTGGCCTGCAGCAAATTCTTGATAAACAAAATAAGCCAGCAACATCCCCAAAAAATAAGGAATGATAATGCTGGCATGACTAATGACATAAATCTTCCCCATTTTCTCCTTCAACTCGCCCATGTTCAATTCCAATCCTATGGTAAACATAAAAAGCACCAGACCAATTTGACTCAATATATTTAAATTTCCCATTGAGCTGGGGGCGAAAAGGAAATGAAAGGTATCTGGAAAGACATAGCCCAATAAGGAAGGACCTAATACAATACCAGCAAGAATTTCACCAATCACTGTTGGCTGACCAATCTTAGTAAATAAAAAACCAAAAACTCTAGAAACTAGTAAAATAGAAATAATTTGAAGCAAAAGCATGGCAGAAGGTTCTGCCAAGTGATGAAGAACAGACTCTTTGAAAACAGCATAGCTTTCTTGCGATAAAGCTCCATCTGTACTGGAAATACTTGTCGCTTGAAGATGGCTATTTTCAAACAGCTTACCATTCTCTAGTAAAATATAGGTAAACAACACAAAACAAGAGAGCATTATGGTGTAAAAAAGCCAAGTTCTGAGTGGTGATTTTTTCATGTGAAGTATAATATGCGTATTAGACAATCCGCCAATCTGTCAAGGATTGGTTTGCAAAGATAATGATTTTTTATAGTAGAAAAGGCCTAGCAATCGCGGTTTTTCGCTTGTTTTTACTGTTTTATTATGTTTTGCATATCTGCAATTAATTGATTTACTTTGCAGTTCAAATTATTGAATGAATAAGTAACTATTTTAATATTAAAAAAATGGAAATTGGCATAAGTTTTTGGATAGGATTTTTTGTGTTTGTTATCGTGATGTTATCTCTGGACCTCTTTGTTTTCAACAAAAAAGAGAGTGCAATAAGTGTAAAACAGGCACTCGTGGGTAGTGCATTTTGGATAGGACTAGCGGTAGTATTCAATATCGCCATCTACTTTTTACTGGGTCAAGTAAAAGCATTAGAATTTGTAACGGGTTATCTAATAGAGGAATCACTGAGTGTCGACAATTTATTTGTTTTCATAATGATCTTTGGATTTTTCAAAATAGATCCTAAACATCAACACAAAATCTTATTTTGGGGCATCATCGGCGCCATCATCATGCGGGCAATATTTATATTTGCAGGTGTAGCTTTGATTGAACAATTTGCTTGGGTTATGTACATTTTTGGTGGATTCCTAATCTATACAGGACTACACATGTTGTTTGAAAAGGAGGATGCTGAATTTAATCCTGAAAAGAACATCGTCATTCGCCTGTTTAAAAAGATCATGCCCATTACTCATGACATGACTAGCCCTGACTTTTTTGTCAGGAAAAACAAGGTATTATACGCCACTCCTTTCTTTGTAGCCCTTTTGTTCATTGAAGCTTCCGACCTTATATTTGCAGTAGATTCAATTCCAGCAGTACTATCGGTATCAAAGGACCCATTTATTGTGTACACTTCCAATATCTTTGCCATACTTGGTCTTAGATCTTTATATTTTGCATTGCATGGAATTATGGCATACTTCCATTATCTAAAGTATGCCTTGTCAGGCATACTTACTTTTATCGGTATAAAGATGTGCGTAAATGAAGTATACAATGAATTTGGCTACGGCTTTAGCATTTCAAATTTCACCTCATTAGGGGTCATCCTTACTTTCTTAACCGTTTCGATTTTATTGTCAGTTGTGGTAAAAATGAGAAATGAGAAATATAAAAAAGAGCCTGTAACAAAAGGCTGATCAGAACCAAAGTTATTTGAACGCAAATTGCGCAAATCCATGCAAATTAAGTCTATCTAATTTGCGTGAATTTGCGCAATTTGCGTTCTATAAATAGTCGAATAATACTGTACTACTTAAAATCACAGTGTTAATAAAAAGTGATTTCACAATACAGAAAAAGGGGAGTCATTGGTTTTCAATCTCTCCCCTTTTTTGTTTTATTTGTAATACTGTCAAACTAATCTTTTAGTCTGTTCTATTACTGCTTACTTCACAGCAAACCTCACCGATTCACCACTATTACTATCACTGGTGATCCATACTTTAAAGTCGCCAGGTTCTATAATTCTCGTGTGACTCTCTGTCCAAAAAGTCAAAAGAGATCTTCCGATTTTGAACTTCACCGTTTTAGTTTGGCCTACTTTTAGAGCAATCTTTTTGAATCCTTTCAATTCACGTATTGGACGTGCAATGGTTGCAAATTCATCTTGAATATAAAGTTGAACAATTTCTTTACCATCAAATTTACCTGTATTGGTAATACTACACTCTGCCCATAAACTTTCATTTTCAGAAATAGTTGTTTTGGACAATTTCACCTTAGAATACTTAAAGCTAGTATATGATAATCCAAACCCAAATGGGCAAAGAGGTCCGTTACCTGCATCCAAATAATAGCTGGAATTTTGTAATGCACCTGATTTTTTACCGACCATAACTTGGTCCATTAGTTCAAATGTTTTCGCTGGTCGTCCCAATCCTTTGTGTGCATAATAGATTGGAATTTGGCCTACCATTCGCGGTAAAGTAATCGGCAGTTTGGCAGAAGGACAAGCTTTCCCAAAAATCAAATCAATCAGTGCTGGCCCTGCTTGTGAACCTGCAAAAAAGCTGTACATCAAAGCATCAGCTTGCTCAAATTCGGTTGGGATGGTTAATGGGCGGCCAGCCATAATTACAACAACTACTGGCTTTCCAGTTTTTTCTAATTCTGTCAATAATAAAGACTGAGCACCAGGAAGATTTATATTTGCTCTAGAACGAGCTTCACCCGACAAAAAGACTTCCTCACCAAGAAAAAGTAGTACTACCTCTGCCTTTTTAGCAGCGGCAACCGCAGCAGCTATCCCAGCTTGACTTGTTTCTCTACTGAAGGTCAATCCCTTTTCGGCAATTACATTGATACCAGGGTACCTCTTGATAGCTGCCAAGGGTGTGATGCTATTTTCTGGCTCCGCAAAAACACACTGAGAACCCAATTGATCCGCAGGTGCATCTGAAAGTGGACCGATAACCGCTACCGTTTTAATTTTATCAGAAAGCGGCAATAGATTCTTTTGATTTTTCAATAGAATCACTGATTCAATAGCAGCTTGTTTTGCGGCTTCTACAGTCGTCTCATTATAAAAAGGACTTATCTTAGGGATATTTGTATAGGGGTGTTCAAATAAACCAAGTCTAATTTTCAACCTAAGTATATTACGAACCGCACTGTCGACTAAATTTTCAGATACTGCTCCCGATTTCACCAAACTCAACAATTCATTACCATACGCATGGCTCATTTCATCCATATCAACACCAGAACTTACGGCTTTTTTCGCTGCATCTTTTAAATCAGGACTCACCCCTTGGTTCTTTAACTGCCTAATAGAACCCCAACAGCTGGTCAAAACTCCATCAAAATGCAATTCTTTTCTTAAATAATCAATGTTATAATATTTATTTGCGACACTTGGGATACCATTTATTTCATTAAATGAACAACGAATACTGGCAGCTCCGGCTTTAACAGCAGCTTCAAATGGAGGCATAAAGGTTTCAAGCATCTGTAGTCGTGGTATCCAAGTGGTATTGTATTCTAATCCAGATTCACTGGCTCCATAACCGACATAGTGACTTGCACATGCTGCCATAGAAGTGGTATCTGCTAGATTCTGACCCTGCATCCCTTTGATGACAGCTACCCCCATTATTGAAGTCAAATAGGGATCTTCACCATAGGTTTCCCCTACCCTGCCCCATCGTGGATCACGGGTAATGTTCAATGCTGGACCGGTATTCCAACGATAACCAGCGGCGGTACCTTCTTTGGCCACTAAACGAGCATTTCTTTCTACCAATTGAGGATTAAAACTTGCGGATTGGGCCAAAGCCAAAGGGAAAATTGTTTTGTAACCATGCACTAAGCTATTGGTAAAAACAAGCGGAATTCCAGTAGAGCTTTCTTCAACCGCTATTTTTTGTAAAGCATTCATGTGCTCCACATCCATTTCGGCCACGATACAACCGACCCTACCATTTCGAACCAGCGTCTCAATATTCTCTGTTGAATCGTTAATCCAAATTGGATCTTTTGTCAATCCATCATTCCCACACCAGATATCATTCATTTGACCAATCTTTTCTTTCAAACTCATTTTTGAAAGTAAATGATTCACTTTTTTCTCCAATTCGCTATTGTTTATAATAGGCGTTGAAGTTTTCTTTTCTTGTTTACAAGCTGAAATCGAGACAGCTATCAAGATGAGTAATAGTATTTTTTTTATCATATTCATAAATAATTAATTGTTCAGCTAGGATTTTTTTACAAATTAAAATCTGAGTGATCATAAAATTCAATCGACACAAAAATTTAAAATAAAGTTGACAAAGATACAAATTTCTTTTAATTTAACAATTTACAGTTCTCATAAATTAATTTAAATTACTCTATTAATTAAGCATTTAGCAATACAAATGAACAGCACTTAGACTAACTATAAACAGATTCATAAGCAATTAAAAATATTTATAAACCATAAAAACAGCAACGCCAATCAGAAAAATCGCATAGGCCTTTTTAAATGTTGCATTAGGAAGTTGCAAGGCGAGTTTAGATCCAAAAAAAACACCAGAAAGTATGCCGAGTGCCATTAAGCCTGCAAATAAATAATTCAAATGACCTTGCTGAGCATATACCATTACACTGGGTAAGCCTACTGGTAATTGTAAGGCTGCAAGCGAAGTAGCAGTAGCAGCTTTGGCATTATATCCGAAGTAATGAATGAGTAATGGAACAATGATTAAACCGCCACCTTTTCCAAACATTCCAGCAATTGTACCCGCCAATAATCCAATAGCAATCATCTTCCACAAAAGAATAGAAGGCAGAGTAAGCTTTAAATTTGGAGAAGTGAGCTGCTCTTTATTCGTTTTTCTAAAATAAGAAGGTATATTTAGAAAACCAATGGCAATGTATAAAATATAGGCGGCATAAAGCTTGGACAAAAGTGCTGAATGAACGGACACTGCTAACTCGGCACCAAAGAAAGAGCCAACTAATAAGCCCAAAGAAATCCATAGGGCATCTTTGATATTTACATATCCAGCCTTGTAATAATTTATAACACCAAATACACCTACGGGCAACAACATGGCAGCCAAAGAAGTAGCATTAGCATCAAGTATGTCCATCCCAAAAAACACGATGAGTGTTGGCACCATAATGATACCACCCCCAATTCCAAATAGTCCTGAGAAAACGCCAGCAAGCAGACCAATGATTAAAACGCCAAATTCCATATTTTCAAGTCTAATGTATGTTTAGTATAAAATCAACGGTCATCAGTAAAAAATTAATACCGATGACCGTTGATTGTAAATCGCAGATTGAATCCTACAAAACCTCATATCCGGCATCTGTCACTGCCTTTTTAAGAGTTTCGTCGCTTACATCTTCTGTTAAATTGATCTGAGCCGTTTTAGCAGCCAAATCAACTTTTGCTTCTACGCCATTTAATGCGTTCAGTGCTTTTTCAACACGTGCAGAGCAATGACCACAAGTCATTGCTTCAATTTTCAATGTTTTTTGTGTCATACTTAATTCTTTATTTAGGATTATGGAATTCTTTAAAATAGGGACATTTTCAATTTTAGAAATCAAGGGTTTAAATTGCAACAAACCCAATGCATTTAAAACAACGGTTACTGAACTCAAACTCATCGCCGCAGCCGCAAACATAGGATTTAATTTCCAATCCAGCAAATTATAAAATACACCTGCTGCCAATGGGATTCCAATAATGTTGTAAAAAAATGCCCAGAACAAGTTTTGTTTAATGTTGATCATCACCGCTTTACTCAATCTCAATGCCGTTACCGCATCCAACAAATCACTGCGCATCAACACAATATCAGCGGAGGAAATTGCCACATCCGTTCCTGCACCAATGGCAATACCCAAATCGGAACGGACCAATGCCGGCGCATCGTTTACGCCGTCACCCACCATGGCCACTTTCTTGCCCTCTGCGAGTAATTTAGCAATCTCCCTTTCCTTATCTTGGGGTAAAACTTCAGCAATTACTTTGGAAATCCCCAACTGTGATTGTATATAAGCAGCCGTTTTGGCATGATCACCCGTTAACATAATAACTTCCATGCCCATTGCTTTCAACTCCTCCACCGCTTGTTTACTGGTCGGCTTAAGTATATCAGCAACGGCTATTATTCCCAACACTTCGGTATCATTGGCAATGAACAAAGGGGTCTTCCCCTCTTCGGCCATTTTATTTGAGAAATCTTCAAAAGCATGAAGGGCTATTTTTCTTTCAGTCATCAAGCGCAAATTACCCGCAAGGTAATTTAAATCATTCATTTTTCCTTGCAAACCGAGTCCTGGTAAAGATTGAAAATCAACTACTTCTAGCAAGTTAAAATCAAACTTTTTTGCTTCTGTCAATACAGCTTCTGATAGCGGGTGTTCTGAGTACTTCTCCAAACTTGCTGCCAACTGCAATAGCTGAACCTTGCTAATATTTGATAAAACATGGACATCCGTCACCACAGGTTTGCCCTGTGTCAAAGTACCTGTTTTATCGAGCACCACCGTATCAATTTTATGTGCCGTTTCTAATGATTCTGCCGACT
>CANFFA010000061.1 GCA_947445425.1 Paludibacteraceae bacterium | reverse complement strand
TGATTGACTTAATGTTAATAATAAATGTATAATTTGAACTTTCCTTCCTTTAATCAATTTTGAGAACTCCAATTAGAATAAATGTTAAGTTATTTTCCCAAGTATTTTACAACTAAATCCATCAATATTTATATTGGTGCATTAATCTTATGCAATATAATATTCTTTTCACATTCTTTGCCAATTATTTGGTGGCTATTTGGCATAACTGAGGTTATTGGTTTCTTTTATTATGCAAATAAACTGACAAAAGAATGGATCAATCTTTCACAAATTAATTTTCAAAAAAAGTTATTTATTTCTGCATTATTTATAAGAATAATATGGGTCATTTTGAGCTATTTCTTTTATACCATTGTGAATGGAAATCCATTTGAATATAGTTCAGCTGATGCAATCAGTTATCATGCTGAAGCAGATTGGCTTACAGGTATGATTATCAAGGGGAATTTAGAACCTTACTTTAGCTATATAAATGGTAGGTATTCTGATTTGGGATATACATTTTATTTGGGATGGCAGTATTGGATTACAGGAAGTTCAATAATTATTGCCCGTTTAATTAAAGCGCTACTAGGCGCCTATATGTGTGTATTGGTTTATAAATTGGCAAAACGTAATTTTGGAGAGTCAGTAGGTAGAATGTCAGCCATTTTTTGTATGTTAATGCCGAATTTAATTTATTATGCAGGTTTACATACAAAAGAAGTCGAGATGGTTTTTATATCAGTTGCCTTTGTTGAAAGGATGGATTTTTTATTTAGAAGTCGCAACTATAGTCCAATTAATATTATTCTACCCATTCTTTTTGCCGGTTCCCTTTTTTTCTTTCGTACAGTATTGGGTGTTACCACAATCTTTGCATTTTTTAGTACAGTAGTTTTTTTACCGGCTAAATTATTAGGAATTGGAAAACGATCATTGCTCCTTGTTTGGGTGCTGGTTACCATTAGTTATTTTGTCGGTGGGCGAATCGCTGCTGAGGTTGAGAATACATGGGCAACTAAAACAAGTAATCAAGAAGCATCTTTATCTTTTCGAAGCACTAGGGTGAATGGAAATACTTTGGCCAAATATGCTTCAAGTGTTGTATTTGTACCTTTGATTTTTGTTATACCGTTTCCAACTATAATTAATACACCTAATCAAGAAAACCTCCAACTAATCAATGGAGGTAATTATGTGAAAAATATTTTAGCATTCTTTGTTATTTATGCGTTGTTTTGGGTAATTATAAATAAAAAATGGCGTGAATTTGTTCTTATTGGTTCGTTCTCTATTGGATATTTGTTAATTATTGCTAATAGTTCATTTGCGCAATCAGAGCGATTTCACCAACCTGCATTGCCCTTTTTACTTATAATAGCATCATTTGGAATTAATAAAATCACAAATAATGAAAAGAAGTACTTTGATTTGTATTTAGGAGTGATTTTTATTGCTATTCTCGGCTGGAGTTGGTATAAATTGGCTGGAAGAGGGCTTGCTTAGGTTATTTCTAGTTTATATAATTGCAATAGTGAGTTAGAAATAATTTAACATTATGCGGCTTTAAGGCCGAAATATAGTAGTTCTTTGAAATTGATTTGACTTTTAAGTGCTTTCGGTTTAATGCCGAAAGCCTCAATAAATCGATTTAATATAAAAGCATTGTGATACAGCAGCTTATAATCAGCAATGGAGAATGGTTTGCCTGTTTTGTTTTCATCTTGCAGGTGTATTATTTTCGCTATATTGACTGTTGTAAGCGATGCATTAAAGTGGAAATCCAGCTTATCTAAATCGCGTGCTTGAGAATGATTCAGTCCAGTAGCTTGTTTAGCATCCCTGAAGTTGAATTCCATTTGAAAGCGGCAGTGATAATACTAGACATTATATAAGTTGGTGAGTTGTTAATATCTTAGTTTGAAATTAGATAAACCGCAGGCTAGCATCATCGCTAAATCACGGAATTCATTTTTATAAGATCTGATTACATCTTTGACAATTCTGAATACCTTACAGTTACCAATTGCATGCTCAACTTTAACACGAGTTTTTGAAATTTTTTGGTTCGACTTTTTTTGTTCGTCGGTTAATTCTTTGCCCTTAGGTTTCTTTTCTGGACGAAGAATTTCTGCGTTTTCTGGGTTGAATCCGATGAATCCCAAATCAAGCCAGAGCCTTATTTTTTTTGTGAATTTCAGCTCTTCAATGTCGCACATCATTTTGTCATGCATTTTACCTTCCCACGTTTGGGAAACATATAAAATATTGTTGTTCAGATCACTAACAATCAGATTTTTAATCGTGTGGTTTTTTTTTCCACTGTAAAACTCTTTCTGCACCTCATAATCACCTGGTCGCTGAATTGGACGTTCTGTTCCATCTATAAGAACATCTTGCCCTTCAACGAGCAATTTGTTTAATGCTTCAACTGATCTACATGGAATACATTTTGCTTTTTCTAAAGTAGTATTTAGTATGTTTTTTAGCAAATGGATCCATACGTTAGCTTGAGGCTGACTCATGTTAAATGCAGCAGCATGTGTTTGCTGTAGAGGGTTATTTTTCATGTATGAAAGAATGAAAATCAACATTGTTTCAACATCTGGAAAAACATCATCTTTACGTTTCTTTTTTTCGGTTCTCCGATATTCACCAGAGGTTGTATACACAGCAATGTAAGCATCCCAACAAGGCTCGAAATATTGAACTAAAATATTGAATTGCTGCAATTTAACCCCTACAATTGAGAGAAACTGAGCTTCATTTGACTTAAGATCGTTGTAATTTTGCATTTTTACGACAAAGTAACAACAATTATTTCAAATACTTACAACTTATATAATGCCTACTCTAAAACCTCAAATGCATCCATACTTGTTTCTGTTGAGAAAATTAGACGTTGTGTTATTTTTCCGTTTTCGTTCGTTGTTCGCTCGATAACTAAGAGAATGTCTGTTTTGAGTGATTTTGAGTTTACAATGGCATAATATGCTTCAGTACTGTCATTGAAATCAATTTTTGTAAAGACGTCCATATCTAATTCTTTGAGATTGATTTTTCCAGCGAATTGCGTGGGTCTTCCGCTGCCAGAGTATTGGCCAGTAAACTTATAGCGTAAGTATGCATCACCTCTAAATTTGGAAATAATATGAAAACCATTAGCCATAAGTGGTTGAATGAATGTTGTTTTTGAAAAGAAGGCATCGGCTACAACAAGATTTGATATCTTTTGTAATTCCTCTTTCCTAGAACAAATCGAATGTGCATACCATTGACACAAAGAAAGGTCTGCCATTTTTAAGGTTTTAACAGGGACAGTTTGAACGGCCTCTAAATGGAAACCTTGGTTTAGGTCTATTTCAATTAAAGCGATTTGAGAGATCTCAAGACCCTTCTTTGTACATTGATCAGAGCCAGACCAAAAATAGCCAAGAAAAGGAGTTTTATCTCCTGATTTATCAATGTGACTTGGGTCAAAAGCAAGAGCAACACGTTTGCCAATAACAGGACTTATTAGAGATGTATTGAATGCAATGAAATCAAATTTTTCTTTGAACTGGTTTCGAAAGCGTTGTTCACAATACTCGCTATATCTGCTCATTTGTTTGAAATTAATACGACCTGGAATAACCAGATACAACATAAAGATTTCTAGTAGAAAGTCACGTCGCCATTTGTTGATGGATAGACCGCTAAATGCACTACTAACAATCGAAGAAAAAGTGTTAACTTCTGTGAAAATCATATCTTATAAATTAGTGGTATAATCTATAAAGATACTGATTTTCAGGGAGTTAACCAAATTTAAATGCAAGATAATTGATTGAATATAAATTATTTAACTAAAAAACTAACCACTATTGATAATTGGGGATTTAGGTTTAAAATCGGCGGAATTTAAAAATGAAAATATTAATAGTATGTAGTCTAAATTCAGGTTCCGTTGCCCCCTTTATACTTGAGCAAGTAGAAAGTCTTCAATCTTCAGGAGCTGAGATTGACTATTTCTATATTAAGCACAAAGGCTTATTTGGTTACCTAGGAGAAAGAAAATCTTTCTTAATTAGAATTAAAAGCTTTCAACCAAAGTTGATTCACGCACATTATGGTTTGTCAGGTTTATTGGCTAATCTTCAGTTTTCAATACCTGTAGTGACGACTTTTCACGGAAGTGATATTAATGACCCTAGAATTTATCCCTTTTCACTTTTAGCTTCAAAGCTATCTTTTCATAGTATTTTTGTTTCTGAGAGGAATAGACAAAAAGTTGGAATTTCTAACAAACAATCCTTTCTACCTTGTGGTGTGAATACTGATTTGTTTCAGCCCATTGAAAAGGATTTTGCAAGAAGGGAATTGGGCTTAGAATTAAGTGTCAAATATGTATTGTTTGCAGGAGCATTTCAAAATCCGGTTAAGAATGCAAAACTAGCTCAAGCAGCTGTAGAATTATTACCCAATGTCATTTTATTGGAGTTAAAGGGCTATACTCGTGAACAGGTTGTGTTGTTGATGAATGCAGTAGATGCTGTGTTAATGACAAGTCTGACAGAAGGCTCTCCACAATTTATTAAGGAGGCCATGGCTTGTAATTGTCCAATTGTATCTGTACCCGTTGGGGATGTCTCTGAAATAGTACAAGGTGTGCTGGGATGTCGAATTGCTACCTATGATGCTTTTGAACTTTCTAATCAACTTCAAATAGTACTACAGGCTGGTAAACGTACCGAGGGAAGGTTACGGATTTTTCAATTGGGATTGGATGCAACTACGATTTCTGGAAAGGTATTGGCAGTCTATCGCACTTTAATTTTGAACAGAATGGATACAATAATTGATTAATCTTACTCAAATTTAGCATTATACCATATAATCCAATTCATCACAAACGAAAATTGTTAACTGAATACACTTACTATGATATTGACCTCTGTAACAGATATAAATCCACTTCAATGGTCTGATTTACTTGCCCAATCACCCACCGCCTCATTTTTTCAATCTCCCGAATGTTATGATTTTTATGCCTCACTTTCATTTTTAAAACCATTTGTTTTTGGTGTTTCCGAAAATGAAAAACTAGTTGGAATAATGTGTGGTTATATAATTGCAGATGGAAATTTGATAAAGCAATTTTTTAGTAGACGTGCTATTGTTCCAGGTGGATTATTGTTAGATAGCCAAATTTCATTCAATACTTTACAACAATTATTGAAATTTGCTACCCAAGAACTTTCTCGCAAAGCTATATATCTAGAGATTAGAAATTACAACGACTATCAACAGTTTCGACCAATGTTCAATGCATCAGGTTTTGAATATCAATCGCATTTAAATTTTCACCTACCTATCAATAATTTAGAATTTGCCTTGAGCAGTTTAAAGCCAAATAAAAGAAGATATATAAAATTATCTAAGAAAGAAGGAGCTGAATGGGAAATCGCAAAAACAATCAATGATGTTAAAGAGTTTTATGAATTGTTACGAGAGCTATATTTGACAAAAGTTAAAACTCCATTATTTCCTTTTGAATTTTTCGAGAAATTATTATTATGTCCATCTGCAAAAATTTTGCTTGTACGATATCAAAACAAAATTGTTGGTGGAGGGGTCTTTGTAATTTTATCAAATAAAATAATCTATGAGTGGTTTGTATGTGGGGAAGACCGAAAATACAAAAACGTTTATCCCTCCATATTGGCAACTTGGGCAGGCATTGAATATGCGGTTGATAATAATTTAGTTCAATTTGACTTCATGGGGGCAGGTAAGCCAGGTGTTGAATATGGTGTTCGTGATTTTAAAGCCGAATTCGGAGGTAACTTAGTGGAATATGGGCGTTTTTTGTTTGTTTGTAGACCATATTTGTATTCGTTAGGAAAATATATCGTTCAAAAATTAAAGATGAGAAAATCAGGATGAATAAATACTTTTTGTTTGAATTCACGAAACGTTTATTGCTAATTAATTTATTATGAGAGTATTAATGGATATTGCTCATCCTGCCCATGTACACTTGCTGAAGAATACTTATTTTGAATTAATAAAAAGGGGTCACAAAGTGTTTGTTACGGTTAAGGATATTCCTTCTGCCATTGTTCTGCTGGAAAAGTATCAAATTCCCTATATACATTTGGGCGGGAAAAAAGATTCGATTATTGGAAAAGCATTGTTGCAAGTAGGTTATAATTTCAAAGTCTGGTGGTTAGTTTTTACGAAAAGAATTGACCTCGGTTTTAGTTCATCCCTTACGCTAGCCCATATCTCAAAGTTATCGAGCATGCATTCCATAATTTTAGATGATGATGATGATGATTTAGAACCATTATTTGTGAAATATGCTCATCCTTATTGTGATGTCATTTTGAGTCCTGCCTGTGCAAAAAGGGCAAGCAAGAAACTGGTGCAGTATCACGGTTTTCATGAATTGGCCTATTTGCATCCTAATTGGTTTACTCCTAATGTTTCTGTATTGTCTGAAATTGGTTTGAAGGAGGGAGATGTCTATTTTGTGCTTCGTTTTAATGCCTTTAAAGCCCATCATGATGTGGGTGTTCAAGGTTTGTCTATTGAGAATAAGCGTCAAATCATTGCTTATTTAGAGAAAAAGGGGAAGGTATTTATTACTACTGAAAAAAATATTGATGCTGAATTTAAGAAATATCAATTGCTTCTTTCTCCAGAGAAGATACACTCACTCATCTATTTTGCGACTATGTTGATAGGTGATAGTCAGACAATGACTTCTGAAGCAGCAGTTCTAGGAACACCAGCATTAAAATGTAATAGTTTTGCAGGTAAATTATCAGTTCCAAATGAATTGGAAGATAAATATCAACTTTGCTATTCGTTTTTGCCAGACCAATTTGATGCTTTTTTTTCTAAAATGGAGGAATTGTTGAGCATTGATAATGTGAAATCTAATTTTGCCCTAAATAGAAATCGATTGCTTTCAGATAAGATTGATGTGAGTGCTTTTTATGTTTGGTTTGTTGAGCACTTTCCTGAAAGTGTGAAAATTATGAAGGAGAATCCGTCTTATCAAGAGTGTTTTATTAACATATAATAGTTATATTTCAATGAAAATTATCATATATCTAGGGCACCCAGCACAATTTTATTTTTATAACAGTATCATTCAACAATTGACTCTCAATGGACACAGAATAATCGTTCTTTATAAGACGAAGGATATATTACAAGATTTAGTCGAGAAAAGTAAATTTGATAGTATTAATATTCAAATTAAAATTAGGAAATATAGTAAATTATCAATGTTTTATGCAAGTATTTTGCGTACTTTTCAAGTATACAAAATTGCGAAAAAGTTTGATGCAGATGTTTTGCTTGGCACTACTGATGCATCTATAGCACAAGCTGGCTACTTATTGCGTCGTCCAGCATTTACAACTTTAGAAGATGACTATGATGTCGTTGAAAGACTTTCTCGTATTACTTTCCCTTTTACAAAGAATATTATAACTCCGTATCCATGTAAAGTGGGAAAATGGGAAAAGAAGAAAATTTCATATCAAGGCTATATGAAATTGGCCTATTTACATCCCAATCAGTTTTTTCCTGACATCAATATTTTACATAAATATATACAAACGAATAATTTTTGCATCATCCGAATCAGTCAATTAGTTGCACACCATGATCTTGGAATTAAGGGCCTGAATTTGATTTTAGTTAAAAGTATTATAGCGAAAATTGAACTTGCTGGTTATAAGGTTTTAGTTAGTAGTGAAAGTCAAATAGATGAGAGTTTACTACCCTATGAACTTAAAATAAATCCGATAGATATACATCATGTGTTGTACTTTGCCTCACTTTTGATTTCAGATAGTCAGAGTATGTCAGTTGAGGCAGCGATGTTAGGTGTCCCATCGATACGTTTTAGTGATTTTGCAGGAAGAATTAGTGTTCTTGAGGAATTAGAACATTCTTATCATTTGACTTATGGAGTGAAAGCCAACCACCAAGCCAAATTATTTGGAATTTTAGCTGAACTATTAAAGATTGAGAATTTAAAATCGGTTTTTCAAGAACGAAGACAAAAAATGCTTTCAGAAAAAATTGATGTGTCAGCCTTTATGGTTTGGTTTATCGAAAATTATCCTTCGAGTGCCGACATAATGAAAGTAGATTCAAATTTTCAGAATTGTTTCAAAGCTAATTCTCAATATTCTGAATCAACTCATGTTTCTACTGCTTCAATAATCTCTCCAATTTTATCTTCTAATAAAGATTTTACTACTTCCAGTTATCAACAACTTTTACAAGCTATAAAAGATGCAGGTTATAATGCTTATACATTTGAAGATTGGTGTGAAGGTAGGGCAAAAGGGCGTTATGTGATATTGAGACATGATGTTGATTTGAAAGTTGCTCACTCCTTAAGAACTGCTAGGATTGAAGCAGAACTGGGAATGCGTGCCAGTTATTATTTTCGAGTAATTCCAGAAAGTAATCAACCAGAAGTGATTAAAGCAATTGCTGCCCTTGGTCATGAAGTTGGTTATCATTATGAGGAATTGTCAATTTTTGAAGGTGATTTACAGAAGTCGATTGTACATTTCGAGAATCAATTGGCTTATTTCCGTCAATTCTATCCAGTAAAAACCATCTCTATGCACGGTAGTCCTTCTTCAAAATATGATAATCGTGATATTTGGAAAAGCTTTAATTATCGTGATTATGGAATTATCGGAGAACCTTATTTCGATTTTCTGTCGTCCGATAAGTTAAATGAAGAGCATATGTATTTTACAGATACAGCTCGTATGTGGGATGGTGCTAAATATACGGTTCGGGATAAGTCTGATGTTAGTTTAAATTCTTTATCACTTTGTCCTGATATTCATTCGACATTTGATTTTATCAATTGGTTGAAAACTAATCCGTCCCAGGAAGTAATGATGATTACAACACACCCTCAAAGATGGACGGATAATAAATTAGAATGGTGGTCGGAATTGCTGATGCAAAGAATGAAAAATGTGGTGAAGCGGGTGTTGTATGTTAATAGTTAACGGTTAGCAGTGATAATTCGAATTAAAGCTAAAAATATTAGTGGGGGACACTGTGTAATAACAACTGATGGATATTGCAAATTGTATGCCGTAGTTTAAAATTATTCAATCTTGTGTATTGTCAATAAACAAGCTATCTTTGTGTTATGCGTTTTTGCAACAGAATTAATATTGAATTTTTAAATTGTATTTAAGTGATGTTGGCTTACTGCGGGTTAAGTTTGGGATTTCATCGAAAATTCTGCTCACGAATAATGATGTTTTAAATCAGATCAAAGGGGTATTGGCTGAAAATTATGTGTCGAATGCACTTTTAATGAATGAATTCGAAGTGTATTATTGGGAATCTGATGGGAAGGCGGAAGTGGATTTTGTTTGTCAAACATCCGATGGTCATTGTATCCCCATTGAAGTGAAATCGGCAGATAATGTGCGATAACAAATACTTAGGTTTATGCAATGCAATGTGTTATCTTTGCGAAACTATTTATGTTTACAGCATCAAAAAATCACAAATTTAATTCATTGATTTATGCGCCAACCTATAACAACAAGTGCTTATACATTTGAAAATAAGATAGCTGGAAATTATCTGTATGTTGATAAAACCGACTATTTTCACCGACTGGTTAGTGAACCAAACGGTATCTTTTTCCTATCCCGCCCTCGCAGGTTTGGCAAATCCTTGTCGGTTTCTATTCTCAAGAATATTTTCAAGGGGAATAAAGAGCTTTTTAAGGGGCTGAAAATATATGACCTACCTTATGATTGGAAATCCTATCCAGTTATCAATCTCAACATCTCAAAAACAAATTGTTCTTCGGCTCAATCGTTGAATGAAGGACTCTGTATTCTCATCCAAAATAGTGCAAAGGAACTTCATATTGAATTGTCTGAAAGGACGGATAGCGGATATCTGT
>CANFFA010000060.1 GCA_947445425.1 Paludibacteraceae bacterium | reverse complement strand
TTGCATGAAAACTTAGCTGCACTTTCTGATAAAATAGATTATGATAAAAATCGTTTGGAACAGGAACTCATTTTCTATATTGAAAAATTAGATGTTAATGAGGAAAAAGTTCGTTTGCGTAACCACTTGGAATATTTTGTTGAAACGATGCAAAATGAAAATGCACCCGGTAAAAAGCTAGGTTTTATTGCACAAGAAATTGGTCGTGAGGTAAATACATTGGGATCAAAATCCAATAATAGCGAAATGCAGAAGATAGTAGTTTTGATGAAGGACGATTTGGAACAAATTAAGGAACAAGTATTAAATGTGCTTTAAGAAGTTTCAAGTAAAGAATTGACTCTTAAACAAGAAGTGATTTTTATCCATGAAAAAACAAATTGGTATTTACTCAGGATCTTTTAATCCCATTCACCTGGGACATACTCAATTAGCCAAACACATACTTGAGCAGAAAATTGTTGATGAAGTTTGGTTTATTGTATCTCCTTGTAATCCTCTTAAAGAACGTAGGGAACTGCTAGACGAATATATTAGACTTGAAATGTTGGTATTGGCCTTGCAAAATCACCCTCAGATGAAAGCATCAGATGTGGAATTTTCTATGCCAATTCCATCTTATAGTATTGATACCTTGAATGTCCTTCGATTACAATATCCTGAATATCAATTTTCATTGATCATTGGTTCTGATAATGCCCTAATTTTTGACCAATGGAAAGATTATATCCAGATTTTAGAGAATTTTCCGATTTTAGTATATCCTCGAATGGGCTTTGACTTTCAAACGGTTGCTCATCAATATCCAGCGATGCAATTGCTTACAACGCCTTATTACAATGTCTCTTCTACTCAAATTCGTCAACTCATTCAGGAGGGAAAAGACTTAAGTCCTTATTTAGATCCATCAGTGATTCAGTTAATTGAGGAGAACGACTTCTATCAATAATTACTTAATTGCTTTCAATACAATTATTCCAAGTTCTGAGTGGAGGTGCCGAATTTATTGAACAGGTTTTAAACTCCTATTGCGTAAAAATACATATAATACATATAAAATTATACTATGAAAATTGAAAAAATATCTTTCCACGGCATTGACGCTGTATTAATGGAGACAGATGTCTATGAAGCTATTGTGGTTCCATCAGTGGGTGCAAATTTGGTTAGACTATACAATAAAGTGAAAAAGGTCGATATTTTACGTACTCCTACAGAAGCGGAAATAATTACTTTTCAGGAGCGCCCACAGGTTTTTGGTGTACCGATGCTTTTTCCACCCAATAGAATTGAAGATGGTACTTATACCTTTGCTGGGAAAAAGTATGAATTTCCAATTACCATTCCTGCCCAAAATAATTACCACCACGGTATCATTAAATCACAGCCTTTTAGCATTACCCGTACCCGCTATTCGTCGGATGCAGTAGAGCTAGAGGCTACTTTTTGTTCCAATAGATATAACAATGCCATTTATGAGAATTTCCCACATGAATTTGTTTGTAAAATTAGATTTATACTTACAGACAATGAAATGACCCAAATCATAAGCTTTAATAATCTAGGAAACAAGCCTATGCCGTTTGGACTTGGGTTTCATACACCCATCCGTCTGCCATTTTTAGAGAATTCAGACAAAGGAGATTACAAGATGAGACTATCTGCTGGAAAACGTTGGGAATTATCTGATCGTAGCTTACCGACCGAGAATTTATTGGAATTAACAGAAGAGGAACAATTGCTCAGAAATGAAGGGATGACTGTAACTGGAAAAGCCATTGAAATCGCTTTAACTGATGAAGCTTTGGTAGTGGATGGAAAACCATTTCATGGTGCGATACTTCGGAATACCAAAGAGAATATCAGTGTCTATTATGAAGTGGACAAGCAGTTTAAACACTGGACGCTTTGGAACAATGGGGGAGAGGTGGATTATGTTTGTCCTGAGCCACAAACTTGGGCGATCAATGCACCGAATCTTAAATTAGCTGCTGATGTTACAGGATTACAGGCTATTAATGGTGGTAAGATTTGGAGTGGAACCACAAGGTTTTATGTGAAATAAAAAAAGTTCTATCTACTATGACTTCAAGAAGCAATTGTAGATATAACTTTTCGTTATAGTATTAACTCATCATAGCCAATTGCAATTTGCAGTTGGCTATTTTACTATCAATGAAGTTAATTTTATTTTATAAGCATCCCAATCGGTTATTGGCTTTTTAGCAACACCAGATTCCATAGCGGCAAGTGCCACGGCTGGTGCCACAATGGACAATAGCCTTGGATCCAATGGAGTTGGAATAATATAATTTGGTCCGAAAGTCAAACTGATATTTTCATAAGCATCAGTAACTACTGTTGGAACTGGTTCCTTTGCCAATTGTGCAATGGCAAGTGCTGCAGCTAGTTTCATCTCCTCGTTAATGGTAGTGGCGCGGACGTCTAGTGCGCCACGGAAAATATAAGGGAATCCCAATACATTGTTAATTTGGTTGGGATGGTCAGAACGCCCTGTTGCAAAAACAATATCCTTGCGAGCTATCATAGCATCTTCATAAGAAATCTCAGGATTTGGATTGGCACAAGCAAAAACGATAGGTTGATCGTTCATGGATCTAAGCATTTCAATTGTCAGTACACCAGCAACAGACAATCCCAAGAATACATCCGCATCTTTTAATGCTTCTGTCAAAGTTGTGATGGTTCTACTGGTAGCAAATGGTTTCTTTAGCTTATTTAAATCAGTGCGTTGTTGATTGATTACCCCTTTAGAATCTACCATCACGATATTTTCTAATCTAGCACCCAACATCATATAAAGCTTTGTACAGGAACTAGCTGCAGCTCCTGCACCATTTACAACGATTTTTACATCTTCAATTTTCTTACCTACCACTTCCAAAGCATTGATCAAACCAGCTGCAGAAACAATAGCAGTACCATGTTGATCGTCATGCATCAAAGGGATATCCAATTCGGCTTTCAACCTATCTTCTATTTCAAAACACTCGGGTGATTTGATATCTTCCAAGTTAATGCCACCAAAAGTAGGGGCAATGGCTTTAACAATTTGAATGAATTTCTCAGGATCTTTTTCATCAACTTCAATGTCAAATACATCAATTCCTGCAAAAATCTTGAACAATAAACCCTTTCCTTCCATTACAGGCTTACCAGCCAATGTGCCGATGTCCCCTAATCCTAATACAGCAGTACCATTTGAAATAACAGCCACTAAATTACCTTTGGCTGTATAGTCGTATGCTGTTTCTGGATTCTTTTGAATTTCCAAACAAGGTTCTGCTACCCCTGGTGAATAGGCAAGTGCTAAATCGTGTTGAGTACTGTAAGGTTTTGTTGGGACTACCTCAATTTTACCCGGCTTTCCTTGAGAGTGGTAGAGAAGTGCTTCTTCTCTGGTTAGCATTGACATAATGATTGAATTTAATATATTTACATTAAATTTTAAATTAATCTTAAGAAGTGTTGCAAATATACGAATTTTAAAAGATAATTTGCTTTTATATTTTAAAATTTCATTCTAAATGTCAATTTTATAATTTGAAGTTTAACAATTGATTTATTTGACAATATTTACAAAATCTTGCCATTGTTTAGCCTGTCTGTAGGATTTGATTGCATTAGAAGGTACTTTTAGCATGCATTTTGATTTGTCAATGTTTAGAAACAAATCTGTTCCAGGTATAAGTGCTAATGGAGAGATCGATTCTACAACTATAGAATTCAAAGAAGTGCATCCTCCAAAAGCCTGATTGCCTATTGAATTTACAGTAGCCGGCAATACAATCGTTTTTAAGCCTGTACAGAAAGAAAAACTCCATCCACCAATTGATGAAAGCGAAGTAGGCAAAACTATTTCAGTGAGTCCTTTACAATTTAAAAAGGCAAAATCGGCAATGTGTTTCACGGAATTAGGAACACTATAAGCTCCCTGTTTAGCCCTTGGATAAATTATAAGTTGGTCTATGTCTTTACTAAACAATACGCCATCTAATGAAGAAAAACTTGTATTTTTTGCTGAAACATTAATTTCTGATAAGCTGTAACAACCTAAAAATAGCCTATTTCCAATAGAATTAACTGCTGATGGAAATGTAAATTGAAGTAATTTAGAACAACCAGCAAAAGCCATACTCTCAATACTTTGTAGTGAATTTGGAAGATTTATACTGTCCAACTGAATGCAATCATAAAAAGCCTCTTTTCCAATTGAAGTAAGTGCTGAACCCAGTTTTATAGTATGCAAGGCACTACAATTGAAGAAAGCATTTCGTCTCAATTGGGTGATTCCATCAGGGAGTGAAATTTCTTTTAGATTAGTACAATACAGAAAGGCGCCATCTCCCATGAAATTAACGGAATTTGGCAACTCTATGCTCTCAAGACTATTACAAAATGAAAAGGCATTGTTGGCAATGGAAGTTAAAGTCTCAGGCAAAGATATCTTTTTGAGATGGGCATTTCCAAAGCTGTTTTTTGAAAAAGAAAAATGTGGCATCTCATTGGCTGCATAATTTAGGTTTGATGACTCTGTTCCACCTTCACCTTTATAAGCTTGAATTCTTGCTGATTGTAGGTTTAAATTCACCAACATTGGGAATTCATCCCGCAGGCATTTTAAATCTCGGGCATCTATCGTCCCTTTAATCTGTAAGCTAGAAACGAGAGATCGTTCTTCATAGCTTAGAGCTGAAAATAAGCCACCAGCTACTATTTCCAGTTGTTTTTCATCCGTTAATGAACTAAACTCCTGCCACTGTTGCGCATTTTTATAAGCCTTTACAGATCCTGCAGGAACATGAAGGACACATTCCAACTTATTAATTCCCATAAAAACATTAGACCCATTTTTCAACATTACTGGATTTATTCCTAATGCATAAATTTTATGCAACTGACTACATCCGGAAAATGCCTGTGTTCTAATTAAATTTACCGATTTTGGGATGGTAATTTCAGTCAGTTCAATACAAGCGTTAAAAGCATTTTCGGCTATAGATCCCACTGTTGTTGGAATGCTATAGGCCCCTTTTTTAGCTTTTGGATAAAGTAGTAAGATATTTTGATTTTTGTTGAATAATACCCCATCTAAGGATGAAAAGTTGCGATTGTCGGACTCGACCACATATTGAGACAAGTTTACACATCCGCTAAAAGCACCATTAGCAATCGTACTTACAGAAGTCGGTATCGTTATACTTTTCAGACCACTGCATTTGGAAAAAGCATTATTAGGAATCGTAATAAGGGAGTTTGGAAGCAGTATCGATTTAAGCGAAATTTTTCCTACGCTATCGTTTCCAAATGCATAAACAGGCAATTCATTTGCGGGATAGGAAGTGTTAGATTTATAGGTTCCACCTTCCCCTTTATACGATTTAATTCCAGCTGCTGTAAGATCTAAAATAGAAAGCATAGGCATAGAATCGCGCAAACATTTAAAATCCCTAGCGTCTAATGTTCCGCTAACAATTAATTGGGTGATGCTTGTCAGTTCTTTATGACTTAGGGCTGCAGATAGAGAACCAGCAGTGATGGTAATTGTTTTTACATCCGTTATATTCTCAAAGCCTTGCCACTGTTTCGCTGCTTGATAGGCTGGCACTGATCCTGCTGGCACATGCAGAATACAAATTGATTGATCTACATCCTTAAAGACATCTGTTGCAGAGCTGAGTGATAATGGGGTATTCGATTCCAAATAAATAGCTTTTAATTTAGAACAACCCAAAAATGCTTGACTGCCAATACTCGAAATTGAATTTGGTAACTGAATGCTTGTGAGTTCTTTACATTGAGAAAAAGCAGATTCTGAAATTTGATTTACTGAAGCTGGTAAGTTGTAGATGCCCTTTTTTTGTGTAGGGCAAGTAATTAAAATAGTGCGTTTTTTGTTGAATAATACGCCATCAAGAGAAGAGAAGTTTTGATTTTCAGGATCAACCGCAATTTCACTCAAAGCTTTACAATTAGCAAAGGCCATACTACCAATTGTATTTACAGTTGCAGGAATTTGAATACTTTTTAAACCATTACAGTTTCGAAAGGCCGATGCACCTATCGATTTAACGGCAGCTCCAATTCGAAAAGTGCTGAGCTCCTGGCAGCCTTGAAAGGCATTGTTTGCAATAGAAGTTACGGTTTCCGGTAATAGAAATGCACCTTTCTTGGCCATTGGGCAGACCATAATTATAGTCTGATTTTTATTGCACAATACTCCCTCAAATGAGGAGTAGTTGGGGTTTCCATCCGCTATAATGATGTCTGTTAGACTTGTACAGCCATCAAATGAGCCTAAACCAATTGCTATCACCGTTTCTGGTATTTTTAGACTGCTGATATTAGTACAATTTGAAAAAGCATTAAGGCCAATACTACTAATGAAAGATGGTAAAGAGATTGATTTTAAGGATCCTTTTCCAAGCTGCCCATTGAAAAATGCATGAGAAGGCAAGGCATTTGCAAGATAATTATTTGACCCATTTAGCGTTCCGTTATTACCACTGTAGGCCAATATGGTTACAGCGCTAATATCAAGTACCGCTAAAGAGGGTATGGCATCCCGTAGGCACTTAAAATCAGTGGCATCCATGGTCCCTGTAACTGTTAATTTTGTCACGCTCAGTAAATCTTCTGGAGAGAGTGCAGCTTGTAATCCACCGGCTAATATGTTAACGGTCAATGCATCCAATACCGTCACGAATTCTTGCCATTGATTTGTTGATCGATATATTTCAGCCAGGCCGGTAGGTACGTGTAAGACACAGTTTTTTTTACTCACGTTGGCAAATACATCTGTCCCAGCACCCAGTGCGATGGGTATACTGTTGTTTACAAATATGGAATTCAGATTATTACAATCTGAAAATGCCCTTGTTCCGATAGCGATAACCGAACTGGGTATGGTTACACTTGTAATGCCAATACATCCATTAAAAGCCTCTTCTGAAACTTTTGTCACGCTTTTGGGAATGAAATAAACACCAATCTTTCCAACTGGAAAAGCAATGAGAGTTGTTTTATTCTTATTGAACAATACGCCATCCACAACAGAAAAGTAGGGTTGATCTGATAAAACAATAAATTTTTCTAAAGCTTTACATTGAACAAAGCTGCGACTCGATAGAGTGCTTAATCCATTTCCCAACTGAATAGAAATTAGACTGTTACAATTCTCAAATGCAGCTGTTTCAAATTTTGATACGCTATTGGGAAGGATACAATTTCCTTTTTTAGATTCTGGACACTTGATACAAGTTGTAATGTTTTTGTCGAATAATATTCCGTCAATGCTTGCATATGCTTGGTTGCCAGCCTCAACCGTTATTTTCGTTAATCCTTGGCAGCCATCAAAAGCTCCATTTTCAATTAGATTTACGGTTTTTGATATGAAAATATTGGAGATTTTAGAGCATTTAGCAAAAGCATTTTTCCCTATAGAAGTTATAGAGCTTGGAAGTTGGATGCTAGTTAAGGCTGATTTTCCATCATTTCCATTGTAAAAAGCACGACAAGGGAGGGTGTTTGCAGAATAACTAATCACCTTAGTGTCCGTCCCTTCAATTCCATCATACGCAAGAATACTTACAGCACTCAAGTCCAATTGTGCTAAAGCTGGCATTTTATCTCGAATGATTTTAAAATCCCGAGCATCTAAACTTCCTTTAATGGTTAGTTTGGTAATTGCTTGCTGTTCTTGGAGTGTTAATGCAGCGTACAGATTTCCAGCAGTCACAGTCACTGTTTTCAAATCGCTGATGTTGGCAAACTCTTTCCATTCAGTTGCAGCTTGATAGGCTGGGGCTGATCCCACGAAAGTCTGGAACTTACAAGTTGATTTGTTTACGTTATAAAAAACATTGGACCCGCTCTTCAATTCGGCTGGAGTGGGAGGGTAGGCATAAATTGCTGTCAATGCACTACAATTATAAAATGCCTGTGAACCAATTGATGATACCGAATTTGGTATGGTAATGCTGCTCAGTTTGGAGCATTGAAAAAATGCATTGTTTGCAATGGTTTTTACAGTAGAAGGGATGATAAATTCGCCTTGTTTACCTTCAGGACACTCAATCAATGTAGTTTGATTTTTATCATACAAAACTCCATCGATGGAAGAGTAATTAGTATTGTCTGGATTGACAACAAAGCCAGAAATAGCACTACAAGCCGAGAAGCAGTATTTGCCAATGCTACTAACGCTAGCAGGAATAATGATTGAAGGAAGTTTGCTGCAAAAGTTAAAAGTAAAATCACCAATACTTATAACCATATTGGGGATAATGGCTGTGTTCAGATTATAACAATGGTAAAAGGCAAAATGACCGATAGAGTTTATTGATCTGGGTAATATGATGGCCTTTAAGCTAGTTTTTCCATCATAAGTTGTTCTGTTGAAAAAGGCAGATTGGGGAAGTTCATTGGCAGGATAGCTAGATGCATTCACTTGTGTGCCCTCTTCTCCATTGTATTCTAAAATACTCACAGCACTCAAATCCAAAATGGTTAGTCGTGGCAGTTCATCACGCATACACTTGAAATCGCGTGCGTCTATCGTACCAGTAATGACCAGTTCTGTGGTGTTTGCTTTGAGGATGGGTGAGAGTAGCTTGCCAAGGTCACCGGGTGTAGTAACCGAAATATTGGTGGCTTGTACAAGTATCGTGAGGGTAAAGCTTATAAAGAGTAGCAGCAGCTTTTTCATTCAATCAGTCTAAGGCAATTTGTGTTTTTTTGAATACTTGATTTAGTATTGAGTTAGGAACAAAAATACAATTTTAATTCAATCAAAAAAGCTAATTATTAAGAATAAAGAATAAAGATTTTTTAGAATATAGACAAAAAAACGATGAATGATTAACGATAAATGATAAATGATGAACGATTAATCATTTATCGTTCTTAATAAATATTCCTTTTACTAGCTACTCCATCCAAACTGAGCTTTAAATTCCTGTGTGATAATTTATAACCTTTAATATTCAAATAGATTTGCTGTTGATAC
This sequence comes from Paludibacteraceae bacterium, assembly GCA_947445425.1. Classification (GTDB taxonomy): domain Bacteria; phylum Bacteroidota; class Bacteroidia; order Bacteroidales; family Paludibacteraceae; genus Paludibacter. The sequence continues at coordinate 972 of CANFFA010000060.1, read as the reverse complement.
TTTTCTGGAATGTCAAAATAAGAACGATTGTCTTCTACTACCACGTTCTTGATATCTATTAAGTTAAGTCCTGCCTCTTCCACTAAAAACTCAGCAATATTATTTTTGGTAAAGCCTTGTGAAAATCCAATGTTCATGAAGATGGTGATGGATTTATTGGGGTGTAATTCAGGTAGTAAACTTACTTTTACTTCAGTAAAGCTAATGTTTAATTCTTTGGCTAAATTATCAATTTCCACCAATTCTTCTGTTTTTATTAAACAAATGGAAGTTCCCGATTTGCCAGCACGCGCCGTTCTACCACTTCTATGGGTATAATGTTCTACTTTTTCAGGCAAATGATAATGAATGATATAGTCCAAATCCTTTACATCCAATCCACGAGCTGCTATGTCTGTAGCTACCAATAGATTGATGCGACCTTTCTTGAAACCACGCATTACTTTGTCTCGCATCTCCTGGTTTAAGTTGCCGTGAAGTGCATCTGCTACTACTTCAAAACCAGCCAATTGCTTGGCCAATCGCTTCGCTGCAATTTTAGTGCGACAAAAGACAATTCCTCTCTGTTCAGTACGTTTTGTTAGAAAAGCCTTCAAGTACTCTAATTTTTCCCCATGCTTATAAACCAAATACTGATGGTCAATCTTTTGATTCACAAATTCTTCTGCATTAATTCTAATTTCATGTGCATCTGGGCGAAGATAATCACTGATTAACTTTTTCACTTCACCAGGCATAGTCGCTGTGAATAACATTTTAGTAATGTCCCGTTTACAGGATCTCAAAATCTGATCTATTTCAGTTTTAAAACCCATGTTCATCATCTCATCTGCCTCATCCAAAACCAGAAACTTCAAATCTTGTAGGTCCAAAGCTTTTCTGTCCAATAGATCCAACAATCTCCCAGGAGTTGCTACTACCACATGCGTAGAGCGTTGTAATTTTTTAATTTGATCTTCAATCGGAGCACCA
>CANFFA010000059.1 GCA_947445425.1 Paludibacteraceae bacterium | reverse complement strand
CGAGACAAAAGTAGTACTTTCTTTTTAAAAACTCATGAATTATTTTTCAAAAAAATATTTTAAATTTCAATCACAAGCTAACAGAATACAGATAAACATCTATAAATAAATACATTAATAACATTTTAAAACAAAATAAAATAAAGCAATAATTACTCTGAAAGCTTTCATGTAACAAGCCCATCAAACAGTATTGATAACAGTTTGATGGGCTTGTTTTGTATTTTATAGGTACTGATCTATAAAATGTAGTTATAGCTTTTCTAAAAATAAATCTATTCTAAATTGATAAAATCAGTTTAATTTTTTAGCTCCAAAAAAAAGATATACCCAGCCAATAATGAAACATAATCCACCCAAAGGCGTAATAGGTCCTAACCAAGTCCAACTGTTTTGATGAATACTGGTCAAAGCCAATAAGTACAAGGAGCCACTAAATAAGAGTATCCCTGCAAAGAAAAAGTAGGAAGCGATTACCAATTTCTTACTTTTATTAAACTGATACAAAACCACAATTAAAATAATCGCCAAGGTATGATAAAACTGATAGCGTACCCCTGTCTCATAGACAGTAAGCATGTGAGGTGATAACAATGGTTTTAAGGCATGGGCTCCAAAGGCACCCAATACGACACAGATCAAGCCTGATATAGAAGCAATTGACAATGTATTTTTCATCTTTATAACTGTTTATATTTAAGATTTGATACTCTGGTATTTTCAAGCTCAATATACTCAAAACCGGAAACCCCAATTCAGATGTAGTTCTAAAACAGAAGCAGGCCCAGTAATATAAAAACTTTTATCTTGTTTGGCAGAAGAGAGTACACCTTTCATCCCACCATTTAATTCTAAAAAGGAATGACGGAAATTCACCCTTCTACCAATTCCTATACCCAAACCGGCATAATTTCCACTTGGAACCGCTGATTTCCTAAAAAAGCTTTCACCAGAAGCCGCCCGCTCTTCTTGATATCCAGCAAGAAGCTTAGCATAGAAGAAATTCTCACTTCTTTTCGAAAATTCAACTGCTTTATAATATCTCCTTTCAAATGCAAGTTGAGTTCCTGGATAATCTGGGAACCCACCATTAAAATAACGGTTTATACATACCAAATTACCAACATTAGCACTCCTAGATTCAAACTTAAAACCAATTTTACTAATGAGTCCAATAGGAGAACTGATATGTAACAAATAGTGAGGTCTTTCAGTATGAACTGAATCTATAGAAGCAGATTGAGCTATAATTGGAACAAAAAGGCTGAGTAATACGAGTGCCCAAATAGTTAAGTTTCTCATAATAGAAATGAATTATCTTGAAAATCAAATGACCATTTTTTATCTACTAAATAAAACAAGCTTTCCCCCTGCAAGTTCAGAGGAGACTCAAAATTATTGGTATAAAGTTGCCCTGTCCCAAGACCTTGTGGCATCTCATTCTTTTGGATGGCACACCACTGAGCAATGGCATTCAAACCAATATTAGACTCCAAAGCAGAGGTAGCCCACCAATCTATTTTTTGTTCATTTGCCAAAGAAATCCACTCTTCTGACCCGGCAAAACCACCGTGCAAACTGGGTTTTAGGATAATATATTGCGGACGAATGGTTTCTAAAAGCGATTTCTTCTGAGTAAGATCATTTATACCAATCAACTCTTCATCCAAAGCAATGGGAAGTGGCGTCTGCTCACAAAGTCTGGCCATCTCTTCCCATTGACCAGCTTTGATAGGCTGCTCGATGGAGTGAAGTTTCAGTTTTGCTAATTGATCTAATTTGGACAAAGCATCTTGAGGCGAAAAGGCACCGTTGGCATCCACCCTTAACTCAATGGTATTGGCATCAAACTCCTGACGAATGGCCTTCAACAAATCAAGTTCAGCCTCAAAGTCAATGGCTCCAATTTTTAGTTTCAAACAGCTGAAACCATGTGCTATTTTCACCTTAATTTGCGACTGCATTTCTGATTTTGTACCCATCCAAATCAAACCGTTGATGCGAATGGACTGCTTACCCTCACTAAAGGCGGAAGGATAGATCACTCTTTTTCCACCATTTTTAAGATCTGCAAGGGCAGTTTCAACTCCAAACAAAATGGAGGGAAAATCTTTTATTTTCTCGGCAAGTGTATCTAAAGGCGGAAGATTAGGTGACAGACTAGCTAATATTTCCTCATAATCAGGTCTATCGTCACAACTCAATCCCCGAAACAAGGCACACTCTCCCAAGCCAAAAAGCCCAGGCGAGGACTCTTGCCATACTTTTACAATCCAAGTTTCCTTGGTGGTAAGTATACCGCGAGAAGTGCCGCTGGGCTTTTTAAAGATCAGAGAATAAGGATGAAAACTTACCTTCAAGTCCATTATCCTGGGAATTTAGGAAACTTTTGGAAATCTGGTTTACGTTTCTCCAAGAATGCATGTTTTCCTTCTTGCGCCTCTTCCATTAAATAATACATCAAAGTAGCATCACCAGCCATTTCCATTAAACCACGTTGACCGTCTAGTTCGGCATTCAGTCCACGTTTGATCATACGAATGGCCATAGGACTATTGGCTAGAATTTGTTGGCACCAATCCACCGTTGTATCTTCTAATTCTGCCAATGGAACTACCTTGTTCACCATTCCCATCTCTTCGGCTTCTAGGGCTGAATACTGTTTACAAAGGAACCAAATTTCTCTGGCTTTTTTCTGTCCCACGCAACGTGCCAAATAGGAGGACCCAAATCCAGCATCAAAACTACCAACTTTAGGACCAGTTTGTCCAAAAATTGCATTTTCAGATGCAATGGTCAAATCGCAAACCACATGTAAAACATGTCCTCCACCAATTGCAAAACCATTTACCATAGCAATCACAGGTTTAGGGATAGAGCGAATGGCTTTGTGTAAATCAAGAATGTTCAATCGCGGAACACCTTGTTCATCAATATATCCACCAATTCCTTTCACTTTTTGGTCACCACCGGCACAAAAAGCCGTATCTCCGGCACCCGTAAATACTATCACCCCGATATCACTACGTTCACGACAAATGTCCATGGCATCCAGCATTTCGGTACTTGTTTGTGGGCGAAAAGCATTACGTACTTCTTCGCGATTGATGGTGATTTTTGCAATCCCCTCAAAATACTCAAACTTAATGTCTTCGTATTGTTTAATTGTTGTCCAATTTCTCATATTTTATTATCTAATGTCAAAGGGCTAAAGTCTTAAGAAACGACTCTATTCTTTTGTTGGTTATGTAGTTATTTATATTGGCACATTAGCATATTATCCTATTGGCCTATTTTTTTATTGGCACATTGGCACATTATCCTATTGGCACATTTTTTTCATTTCCCTAAAATATCCCTTTAACACCTGGTCGTTTTCTAAACGTGGAGTATTGACTTCTAGGATTACTACCTTGTTATGTGTGGCATAAAACTGTGGCAAAATAGATATTAACTCCTCTTCGGAACTTGCACTATAAAAAGGCAATTCGTAAAGCGAAGCCATTTTCTCAATGTTAAATTCTTGCGCTGTTTCAAAATATTCGTCCAGCTCTTCCACATCTGAAGGACCTGGAATAAATCGAAATAAACTTCCGCCACCATTTTTCATTACAATGATGCGTAAATTGGCTGAAAGATATTTATTCCACAATGCATTTGAATCGTAAAAGAAGCTGATATCACCGCTGATAAAGGTCGTCATCACATCACTGACCCATGCTGCACCTGCAGCCGTAGAGGTGGAACCATCAATACCACTCGTACCTCTATTGCATTGAATACTATTCAGTTTAGCTTGAGAAAATAAATGAGCATAACGCACAGCTGAACTATTGCCCAACTGTAAATCAGTATCTTGGGGCAATGCACTGTTTATAACTTCAAATGCTTTTAAATCGCTCCAAGGAGCTGAAGCCATAAAATGATTATGACGTTGCAAAGCAATATGAGCTTTTACTTCCCATTGTGAAGCATAGTCATTCCCTAAATCTGTATAATTTGCAAAAAACTGTTCCAAAAAAGTGAATGGTTCCACTTGAATCAGTGCCGTCAATTGGCGAAAAGTATCAATATGTGTTTCCCCTTTTCCTATATACCAATGCTCTTTGGGAGGATTGTTTTTCAAAAAAGTCTTAATCTGTTTGGAAACCAATGCTCCTCCAAAACTGATTAATAAATCTGGACTAAATACTTCGGCTTCATCCGCCGAAATTACATTCAAGACTCTATCAATAGTCCTTATAGACATGGGGGTTTGTATATTGGAAATGGGTTCAGCCAAAACAATAACATTCCCTATCTTTTCAATTTGACTTATAACAGCTTCAAAAGACTCCTTTTCTTGCGCAGGTAAAATACCGACAAGAATCATAATTTTAGGGGTCTTACTAAATCTATTTTTTAGATCTTGAATGTCAGATTCTGCAAGCTTACTATTGGATTCAATTTGATTAAAAACCCTTTGAGGAAGATTGTTTTGGGGAGTGGTACCATAAAGGGGTTCACGCAGCGGAATATTGATATGCACAGGTCCTTTTCTACCAGAAACAGCCAAATTGATGGCTTCATTAACAGAACGATTCACATGCCAAGCTTCATCTTCACAATTAATATCAACGGGCAATTGGCAATTGTATTTTGTAAAATTAGCAAATACTTGATGCTGGTTAATTGCCTGACTATCATCCTGCCCTATCCATTCAATAGGTCTATCCGCCGAAAGTACAATCAATGGAATTCGCTGATAAAAAGCTTCCGCTATCGCAGGTGCATAATTTAACAAAGCAGTACCGGATGTACAAACCAATGCCACAGCCTCCCCTGTTTTTTGTGCCAAACCCAATGCAAAAAAGGCTGCACTTCGCTCATCCACAATTACATAACACTCAATATGCTCCTCACGATTAAAAGCAATCGACAAGGGTGCATTGCGGGAACCTGGCGAAACAACAACATGCTTAACACCCTTTTGAGCGCAAAGTGCAACGATGATTTGAACGGTTTTTTTATCGGTAGTGGTGGACATAATTATTTTCAACTAAAGTATTCTTTTCAATGTTTCCAACTTCAAACAAGTTTCTTGCCACTCCTCTTCTGCTTTTGATTGAGCTGTAATTCCACCACCAACAAAAAAACTTACTGAATTAGAAGTCAACTTCATACAACGTAAGTTTACAAATAATTGTTGACTATTAGCATCAACAGGACCTAAATAACCTGCATAATACTCACGCTGATGCTGTTCTTTTTCCCTAATTAATTGCATGACAGTTTCTTTAGGAATTCCACAAACGGCAGGAGTTGGATGAAGCTTTGTGATGAGTGATAATATATTCTCAGCATCTAATTTTCCCTTGCAGTTATATTTCGTCATCAGGTGATTAACATTTCCAGCTTGTTGCTCCAAAGGACCTTCAATACAAATTTCCTCAAAAGGGAAATCATGCAGCACATTTTCAACAAAATCACTCACCATCTGTTGCTCTTGACGCTCTTTTTGTGTCCAATCTTGTGTTGAATGGATAGCTTTTGTTGCGGCCAAGGACATCGTTTCAATTCCATCGGCATGCGTCAACAACAAAGTTTCAGGGGTCGCTCCTACCCACACGCCTTTACCAGGAATATGAAAAATAGATACGAAGGCATGGGGGTAAATTTGGGTGAGTTTTTCGAAAAGCTGAGGTGCTTGATCTTTATTGGAGCAATCACTATTGAGAACCCTAGACAGAACTACTTTCTGCAAACTATTGGTATTAAGGGCATCAATTATTTCATTCGCTTGAAAAAGATAGTTCGCTTTTGAAATTTCAAAGGGTATCGTTTCTTCTTTCTTAAGCTCGAAAGAACAATTTATTACTTGTTCTATTTGATCGGGAAGAATATCATTATTATTAAAAGAAATGTCAGCTTGTATAAAAAGCGATTCCGTAGAACTACCAATATCAAATGGAGCAACAATAAATCCCTGAGGTAAATCGTCAAAACTTGTGAAAGTCTTAAGAGATTGTGACATTTGAATTCCAGTTACAATCTCCTTACTAAAAGGCATTCTATAACTAAAAAACGGGAGATTCTGTTGTATGCAAACACCTAGAATTCCTGATAATTTATCTTTTAATGCTTCTGATAATTTCATTTTATTGCCTTAATACGAACTAATAAATGACCTCATTTTCTCAAATCGAAAAAACAAGGTCATTCTTAAAATCTACTTCTTACTCCTTTTTCTAGCATGACTATGCTTTCTTCCGTAAGTAAAATAAATTACAAATCCGATGAACATCCAGATTATCAATCGTACCCAAGTATCTGTTGGCAAGGATGCCATTTGAGCAAAACAAACCAAAGCGCCAAGAATAGGCACCAATGGTACCCAAGGTGTTTTGAATGGACGAGGTGCATTGGGCTCTGTTTTTCGAAGGATCAAAATTCCTACACAAACAATCACAAAGGCCAAAAGTGTACCAATAGAGACCAATTCACCTAATAAACCGATCGGAAATATACCCGCAAAAAAGGCTGCAAAAGCGCCAGTAACAAGGGTTGCTATGTGAGGTGTTTTAAATTTTTTATGCGTTTTAGAGAAACTTTTCCATAACAAACCATCACTGGACATGGCATAAAAAATACGTGATTGTCCCAATAATAAAACCAACACTACCGAACTCAATCCCGCAATAGCACCTACTTTAATAATAGGACGTAACCAAACTAAACTAGCCCCTGCTCTATCAATGGCCAAAGCGATGGGTGCAGAAACATTTAGATCTTTATAATTAACAATACCAGTCAAGGTAAGACTTACACCTATATACAACACAGTACAAATCACTAGTGAAGAAAGGATGGCCATTGGCATATCTCTTTTTGGATTTTTCGCTTCTTGCGACATTGTAGATACTGCATCAAATCCAATGTAAGCAAAGAATACTACACCTGCTCCTGTTAAAATCCCCGACCAACCATACTGTCCCCAAACACCTGTATTTTCAGGAATAAAAGGCGTCCAGTTTTGAACATCTATGTGAGAAATTCCAAAACCAATAAAAAGTAGGATGACAATAACCTTCACCAAAACTATGGCATTATTGAACTTAGCAGATTCTTTAATTCCGATGACTAATAAGGCTGTCATTATTAGAATAATAAAAATTGCCGGAAAATTTACAATTGCGCCCGTCGTATGCCAACCACTGTGATCATAAACAAAAGGACTTTGACTAATAGAAGCTGGTAAATTAATCCCCCAATCTTTCAAAAAGCTTGTAACATAACCCGACCACCCCACTGCAACGGTTGCAGATCCAAAAAGGTATTCCAAAATCAAATCCCAACCAATGATCCAAGCAACAAATTCACCCATAGTAGCATAGCCATAAGTATATGCACTACCAGAAACTGGAATCATAGAAGCAAACTCCGCATAACACAAGCCTGCCAACAAACAACCAAATGCTGAAACAATAAAGGATAAAGCCACTGCTGGACCTGCATGCATTTGAGCAGCAGTGCCAGTAAGTACAAAAATACCGGCACCAATCACACATCCGACCCCTAACAAAGTAAGATTCATCGCACTTAAATGACGCTTCAAACCATTATTTTCACTATCTGCCTGCTTGTTCAGCTCGGCCAAAGTTTTCTTTAAAAGCAATTTTCTCATCACTATGAAAATTTTAGGGGCATTTAAAATTGTCAATTAGACTTTTTAGATGCACATTTTGATTATTAATTCTATATTTTAGTTACAAAAGTAGTTTTTTTTATTCAATTATAGTCAATTATCTTGAATTTAGATACGAAAACCTAATGCCTAACAACAACAAAAGAGACCCTGAAAACAAGGTCTCTTTTATATTAGTAACAGTTAACAAAGCCTTTAAAATTGCTTTCAAATAAATTTAATCTCATTACAAATCACTAGTATTAAATTATTTACACTTTAATACTTATCTTATACTGCCTTCATTTCAATATAGGCCAACACCTCGCCTTTACGAACGATTTCACCTTGTTTTTTCTCAATTCCTACAATACGACCATTGCAAAAACTACCAATGTGCTCCAAACCATAATTGGTTTGAACAGTACAAACCGTATCATATTCTTTTACGACTTTACCGTGTACAGGTTCAACTGAAACTTCGTTAAAATCAACTTCCCACAATACACGACCTGTTGCGTTTGAGACCAAGGGCTGTGCATTTGGATACTTCAACGCTCGCAAATCAGGTATTTCAATAGCTTGATTTGCATACTTTTCTTTTATGGCCGCTTCTAATTCACCTTCAAAACGTTTTTTCGCAGCCCCCGATTTAAAATCACGGTATTGCTTATCGTGCATGGCAAATTCAAACAACTCTTCATCGTCCTGACCTCTGTCCCATCCAAGGGTTTTCATCTCTTCAATATATTGCGGCAACTCATTTGGATAATTTTCCTGCGGGTTTCCTTCAAAGAAAACAAATTTGTTTTTTTCAGCCAAAGCAATAATTTCAGCATCTAACTTACCAGGTAACTTTCCTGCCTTACCCAAAATCATATCCCAACTGTTTTTATCCACCATGCTCCAACGCGCTTGGCCTTTGATCAAGAACATCACGTTCATCAATGCAATATTTTTCACATATTGGCTAAATGGTGTTACCAAAGGAGGATTACCCAGCTTAGGCCAAATATATTTCACCTCATCAAAAAGTTTTACCAACAACTCATCTATGCTCAATTCTTTTTTATTATTCTCTTTCAAATAAGAATTAATGGCTTGGTGCATACCCTTCAAATCTGCCATCAAAGAACCCATCATACCACCTGGCAACCCACAACCCACCAATAATGAAGTCATGAATTTATTTCGCTCATCCATGAAATAGCCCAAGAAATCATCCACAAAACTTTGTGTTAATCTTCTGGCTTCCATGTAAGCATTCATATTTATTTCTGGCACTTTAAATCCAGCATCCTTCAACATGGCTTGAATCGTAATCACATCTGGATGTACCATACCCCAAGAGAGTGGTTCTATGGCAACATCCAGATAATCAACTCCTGCGCGTGCAACTTCCAACATGGAAGCTACAGAAAAACCTGGACCAGTATGGCCATGATACTGCACAATAATATGTGGATGAGCTGTTTTAATTGCTTTTACAATCTTACCTAAAGTTTCAGGACGACCAATACCCGCCATATCTTTCAAACAAATTTCGTCAGCACCTGCTTCAATAAGTTGTTCCGACATGTTTATATAATACTCAGCCGTATGAATTTCAGAATGGGTAATACACATGGTTGCTTGCGCAATCATCCCTGAAGCCTTTGCATAGTGGATAGACGGTATAATATTGGTCACATCATTTAATCCGCAAAAAATCCGAGTAATGTCCACCCCTTGTGCTTTTTTAACCTTGTACATTAATTCACGTACATCGGCAGGAACAGGATTCATCCGTAATCCATTCAAACCTCTATCCAACATATGGGTTTGAATACCCACTTTATTGAAAGGCTTCGTAAAAGTACGTACTGCTTCATTTGGATTTTCTCCATACAAAAGGTTGACTTGCTCAGAAGCACCACCATTGGTTTCCACACGAGCAAAACAACCCATCTCAATAATTACGGGTGCAATCAGAGCCAATTGATCTTTCCTTGGAACATACTTACCGGATGATTGCCACATATCACGATAAACCAAGCTGAATTTAATTTCCTTCATATTTTGAGTTTAAATAATTCTTCACCTTTAAAAACAGTAATGTACAAAGACCTAAATACGTATATATCAAAAACTTATTAAAAAACACCTTTAAAAAAATACATTATACAAATATCCGTTTTTTTTTTCATTTAACAATCAATTAAGGAAATAATTCTTTAATAATTTTTACAGCAAATTAATAATTACAAGCGAGTATAATCAATAACTAAAAAATGAAGAATCATGCTAGATCAGTTAACATTAGATTTTGTATTTTCTCACGAACTAAGAACTTAATTAAAT
>CANFFA010000058.1 GCA_947445425.1 Paludibacteraceae bacterium | reverse complement strand
TTCGCGAATTACGAGTCTTGCAGCTTCTGATATAGTTCTAAAATCTTGCTTTTCCATACCACAAAGATACGAAAAAATTCCGATATAATACCGTCAGGTTAATAATACCCCCTATATTGACTGAAATATCACCCTACTCCTCACCGTCCTATGGCTTCGCTCCTACCCCTTTTGGTGAATGTTGTCTCGCCTTTTCTGAAGATGGAATTTATTCACTTAGCTTTCCAGAAAGTAAAGAGGGTGGAATAGATGATTTAACAAGGCGCTTTCCGGGTTCGCATTTTGTATTGAGCAATAATAAAGCTGCTTACCTTGCCAAACAAATTTTTACAGATGGAAATAAACCTGTTTTATTTCCAATTGGCACAGAATTTCAAAGAAGCGTTTGGGAAGCTTTACAAACGATACCGATAGGGAAAACGACTACTTATGCCCACATTTCGGAGTTAATTGGTCGTCCCAAAGCAGTACGTGCCGTAGGAACTGCCATTGGTGCTAATCCCATTGCATTCTTAATTCCTTGTCATCGCGTCATCAAATCGGATGGCGGAATCGGTGGTTTTAGGTGGGGATTGGATTGCAAAATGGCCATGCTGGAATGGGAGAATACAAGAGCTAAATCATTCAATCAAAAGATTTACTTCCCGAAATAATCCTTGCTAATAATCAGATCCGATATTGCCCAAGCTTCTGTGGATAGTTTAATAGGGAAATTGGCTGTCTTTTGTACATTGGACACAAAATTAAGCTGCGCATTGATAGCGAATTGAGGAGGATTGGGCTGCAAAATAGAGTTGCCCAATCCTCTCCATTCGTAGTGATTTAAACCTAAAACATCTAGCAGGGTTGGGTATAAGTCTATCTGCCCCAATACAGTAGTATGTCGTTTCGAAATACCAGCATTCAGAACGATAAATGGGTCGTAACTACGTTCTTCCAAAAGTTTTTTACCGTATTTATTTGACAAGTGTGGTTTGTGGTTAAATGCATCATGATCACCTGTGATGATTAGCGTTGCCTTTTCGTACTGACCTGACTTTTTTAAATCCGCTATAAATTTCCCAATACACTGATCAACATAATGAATGGCATTGAGGTACTGTGCCAACTCTTTGGGGCAGTCAAGGGGTGTTTGAAAATATACGCGATTGTCCAACAATTCAAAAGGTGCGTGGGAACTCAAAGTAATGAGTTGTACCAAATAAGGTTGCTGTAAATGGCATATTTTATCAGCAGCTTGTGATAGAAAAGTACTATCGGTGAGCCCAAACTCAAAACTCTCATCGTCACGAAATTGGTCTATTGCTATCAATTGATCATAGCCCATCAACTTATTAAAAACACCTTGGTTCCAAAAAGAGGCATTACCTCCCAAAAGGGTATAGCTATTGTACTTCTTCTCCTTCAAAGCTTTCGCCAAAGTTTTATAGGTATTTTGCGGCTTTCGAAAACAGGCTGCCCCCGAATGCATGGCAAGTAAACCGCTGTTAATCATCAATTGCGCATCACTAGACCGTCCCCCCTTTACTTGCGGAACCACATGGTTGGCATACAAACAAGCCTCCTCACGCAAGATCTTATTTACACAAGGGGTAATTTCTCTTCCTTCCAACTTTTTCTCTATTGGAAAAGACTCAAAAGATTCCACAATTAGCAGAATGACATTGCGACCTTTGTTTTCTGCAATAATGTGATGTTCATGCTTATGGTTAGAAAACCATTGTTCTATTTTAGCAGTTTCTTTGGGTGTAATCTCCAAATTGGCAGCAAAAAACTCATTCATCTGCCATGCCCAACAACATAAAAAACCATAAGAAGAAGTTCCTTCAATCACATCATATCGAAAATCATTTTCATCGGTAAAAAGCCCATAAGGATTGTTTCTATTCACATAGAATTCCTTGCCAATAACGCTTGATACAAATACTAAGACAATGACTAACAAGGTGATCCTATATCTTTTAGACTCAAGTTGCAATCTAGTCTTAAAAAAGAAACAATAAAAAAGGCTAAGGAGAAGTGTTGGCAGGATAAAGAATAAATCTGTAGGACGAAAAGAGGAAGTGATACTGTCTTTCAGACCCATTAGATTGCTAGCCATTTTGATGGAGTCTATGGGCAAAATGCTATAATACGTCCGAAAATATAATACATTACTCAGTAGATAAAGAGCAATAGAAAAAAGCAGAAAAACAACAAAATTCTTGTTTTTTTTTCGAAGTAAATACATTAATGCCAAGATGAAAGCAGTAGAAGCATTGAAATATACTGCGGGCAAATAATCCAATGACAAGGGTCTATCCACTGCATTGAAAAACAAATAAAAGTTAAGGTACAATACACTAACAATGAGCAGATAAAAGCTGAGGTTGAGGTGGTATTTGGAGAGTTTTTGAAGGAAGGTGTGGATAATCCGTTTTTTGTTCATGTTTGAAATTGGATAAGGCACTATACTGTCTTGGCGAGAACTTTACTTTTTTATTTAAATCAGTAGGAATCAGCTCCTCCAGCGCTTCGTCAAATCACCAAAAGCATCTACCCTTCTATCCCTAAAAAATGGCCACATCCGTCTTACCACTTCAGTGCGATTCAAGTCAATATCAACAACTAAATTTTCTTCTTTATCATTGGAAGCTTGTGCTAAAAACTCACCTTGTGGACCTGCTACAAAACTATTACCCCAAAACTGAATACCATTGGTAATACCAGAAGGATCAGATTCGTAACCCGTACGATTGCACGATACAACATGAATTCCATTGGCAACTGCATGAGCACGTTGTGCAATGATCCAGGCATCGGTCTGACGAGTTTTCTCCACCGTACTGTCTGTACTTTCCCATCCTATGGCTGTCGGATAAATCAATATTTCCGCACCAGCCATGGCCATTAGTCTTGCAGCTTCAGGATACCATTGATCCCAACAAACGAGTACACCCAATTTCCCCACCGAAGTTTGAATGGGTTCAAAACCCAAGTCGCCAGGGGTAAAGTAAAATTTCTCGTAATATGCTGGATCATCAGGAATGTGCATTTTACGGTATTTCCCAGCAATTGTTCCATCTTTTTCTATCACCACAGCGGTATTGTGGTAGAGGCCTGGTGCACGTTTTTCGAAAAGTGACAGCACCAATACCACATTCAACTCTTTAGCAAGTTTACCATAACTAATCGTCGAGGGTCCAGGTATGGACTCAGCATGATCAAAAATCGCTGGATCTTCAGTTTGACAAAAGTACAAACCATTGTGAAGTTCTTGTAACACAATCAATTCCGAACCCTGAGATACACAATCGCGGATATTTTGTTCTAATTTAGCGATATTAGCGTGAATATCTGCGGTATTAGTTTGTTGTATAATTCCTATTTTCATTTTTTATTTTGAATTATTTGCTTAGAGACGGTACATGATTGAGTTTGAGACTGTGCATGCACCATCTCTACAACAAAGTTGAATATTGCATGGTCACACAATGTAATGATCCATGTTGTTTTATTAAAGCTCTACAATCGATCAGTATGATTTCTCTATCTGGAAAAGCTTTTTGCAACTGTTGTTTTGCAATTTCATCCTTTGGTGAATCATAGCTAGGTAATAATACCGCCCCGTTGATAATCAGAAAATTGGCATAAGTTGCCGGAAGTCGATCATCCCCGTCAAACACTGTATCAGCCATTGGTAAAGGGATTAGTACATAAGAATCACCATTCAAAGTTCTAAATGCTTGTAATTCCTCCTCCATTTTTCGAAGCTCTGTATAATGCTCATCATTTTGGTCAGTACATTGGACATAGGCAATAGAATGGGGGCTACATAATCTCGCCAAAGTATCTACATGGCTATCAGTATCATCCCCAGCCAAATAGCCATGATGCAGCCACAGAATCTGTTTTAAACCAAAAAGGTCTTTTAAAATCGCATCAACTTCATCTTTTGTTTTGTTATTCCGATTATCGGAAAGCAAACATTCAGCTGTCGTCAGTAATGTTCCTTGCCCATCCGATTCTATACTTCCACCTTCAAGTACAAAATCAAGAAGGTTTCTGTAATCTGTCTGTTTGTCAAAAACACCTTCTTCATAAAGTTTCCGGGTGATTCCATTATCGTGATTGGCCGCAAATTTCATTCCCCAACCGTTGAAAGTAAAATCATAGATCACTGTTTTATCATCTTCAAATACAGTGATGCCTCCGTGATCACGAGACCAGGTGTCATTGGTGGATAATTCAACAAAAGTAATTTTTGAAACATCTATTCCTGCCAATAATGTTTTGACAATTGCAGCATCAGGACAAACGACAAGCAGTTTTTCATATTGAACCACAGCTTTGGCTATTTGAACAAAACACTCGTTGACTTCATCAAGCATTTCTGCCCAGTCAGTATCTATGTGTGGCCAAGTTAGTTGGATAAATATTTGATTATCCCATTCGGCAGGTAAAATGATCTTTGGAGAACCAATTGACATGAATATAAATTTAATCTATTACATTACAAAAGTAATAAAAAAGATCACAATGTTCAACTGATGAAAATTATGCTTATTTTATGACTTATTTTTGAACATTTTGGAGTCAAAAGCTATTATATAGTTTTACACATAAAAAGTTAAACTCTAATTTTAAATCAACAACACTGTTTTATGGACGGATACGAATCAACGAGAAGGGATTTTTTAAAGAAACTGGGGCTAATTGCCACTACTACAGCAGTTGCTGCATCAGGCTTTGCACAAGTTGAGAATTTGATAAGCAATAAAAAGGAAGAGTTTCCACTGACTCCAGAACAACGTAATTTTATGGTGAAGTATGAAAAATGGTTAGAGGAGTTTCATGACATGGCCAAATTTCAAAAAATAGATGCTGACCATTTAGATAACAATAAGAAACTTGTTGCCTTGTCAGAAGAGGCTAAAACATGGCAGCATGAAATCATTGAGCACATGAAAGATGATAATTTTGCACGCTATTATATGATTGTTACCGAAAAGGTTACAACTACAATTTAGTCATTCACATTTTCCGGATACAATACACCAAATAATAAAGGGTAAAGAACAAAGACAAATTCGTCTTATTTCTTTACCCTTTACTATTTTTATATTTTCGAAATGACATTTTCCTTTAAAAAGGAAAACAAACTATTTTAAATTCGCTTAATATTAGCACCCAAGGCGTTTAGTCTTTTATCAATATCCTGATAACCACGGTCAATTTGATCTATATTGTGAATGGTACTGGTCCCTTCTGCACACATTGCTGCAATCAACAATGCAATACCCGCACGAATATCAGGCGAACTCATGGTTGAAGCACGTAAATGTAAATTATCACCTTGACCGATTACAGTCGCACGGTGTGGATCACAAAGAATGATTTGAGCACCCATGTCGATTAACTTATCCACAAAAAACAGACGACTTTCAAACATTTTCTGATGAATCAATACACTTCCTTGTGCCTTGGCAGCAATCACTAGAAACACACTTAGTAAATCAGGAGTTAAGCCTGGCCAGGGTGCGTCAGCAATCGTCATAATCGAACCATCAATGTACGATTCGATGACGTAGTTGTCCTGTTGAGGAATGAAGATATCATCACCACGCTGCTCCAATTTAATACCCAATCGTCTAAAGCTTTCTGGAATAATACCCAATTCTTTATAGGCTACATTTTTAATCGTAATTTCAGAGGCAGTCATAGCAGCCATACCAATGAAACTACCGATCTCAATCATATCTGGCAATATACGATGCGTGCAAGCACCTAAAGAAATGACACCTTCTATGGTTAATAAATTTGAACCAATCCCCTTTATTTTTGCCCCCATTGAATTGAGCATGCGACAAAGTTGTTGTAAATAGGGTTCACAAGCAGCGTTATAAATGGTAGTAGTTCCTTCAGCTAAAACCGCAGCCATCAAGATATTGGCTGTACCCGTAACCGAAGCTTCATCTAAAAGCATGTAACAACCAGTTAGTTTTTTTGCTGAAATCTCATAGCGCTTAGCATCAGCATCATAACTGAATTCTGCACCAAGCTTTTGAATTCCAACAAAGTGAGTATCCAGACGGCGACGGCCAATTTTATCGCCACCCGGTTTCGGTATAATTGCTTTCCCCAATCTAGCCACCAATGGTCCAACAATCATAACAGAACCTCTGAGAGAAGCACTTTTGGTATAGAAATCTTTCGTTTGAAAGTATTCGATATTTATATTATCAGCCTTAAAAGTATAGGTATCTGGAGCCAGTTGATGAATTTCAACCCCCATATCGCCCAACAAAGCAATCAAATTATTAACATCCAAAATATTCGGAATATTGCTAATGGTAATGGTCTCAGAAGTGAGAAGTACGGCACAAAGGACCTGTAGGGCTTCATTTTTAGCACCTTGTGGTGTAATTGATCCAGACAGGCGACGACCGCCTTCTATTTGAAAAGATGTCATAGGGATTAGGAGTTACAAGTTACAGAAATGGTGTTCAAGAAATGTGTCATTTGAAGAACAATCATTGGCACATTGGCATATTATTTAATTCGCACATTATTTACACATGAAACAGTCATGCATAAAATGCACCAAAAGAGCATGAAAATTAACACTTTACCTATAAAGAAATAATTCCTTTGCAATCCAATTATTGGCACATTGGCATATTATTTAATTAGCATATTAATTTACACATGAAAAAAGCAACAGCTGAGAGACTCAACAAGTTGCTTTTAACTATTTAAGAATTCAAAAATGAGCTTATTTTTTTTTAGGTTTACTTCTTCTATTGTGCAAAACATCCTTTGACTCAACCAATTTCAGGAAATTATCAGGAATGTCTAACTTGCCTTTTGATAATTCACGTAAATCATCAAAAATCTTACGATCATCTACCACTTCTTTGTTCCAAGTAAGGAAGCATTTTTTCATCTGATTGGAAATCAATCGTATCAATTCACTTTTTTCATCACCTTCAGGATACTCAGCTACCTTTTCAATCATCTCTTCTAATGTTCGACCATAATGTTGGTAACGGATACGCGATTTTTTGTAAGGTATACTTTCTGGCCTGGTGTGTAGATTTTCTTTTTCTACAATTTCATAGGGAAAATCAATGTCTAATTTAAAGTCGGACATGATGGCCAAATGGTCCCAAAGTTTATGTTTGAAATCTGCGACATCGCGCAAATAAGGAAATAAATTCCCCATGATATTAATAATCGTCTTTACACAACGGGTACGTTCCTCACGGTCTTCAATTGTCAAAGAGAAGGCAACCATTTGTTGTATATTACGCCCGTATTCTGGCATAATCAAACGTCCTTCTAAAGTAGTATATTCCATTTTTGATTTATAATATGAGATAGTCTACAAAAGTGACTATTTTTTGTTGCTTTGCGACTGAATATTGTTGAAATTATGTTTGCAGACTCAGGAGTAAGCATACTCATTTAGAATGAGCTGCTTTACGACTTTCTACTGTACAGGAGTTGGCATTTGTTCTAGTGCTGGTGAATCGTCGCTATCACTTACTACCGGACTAAAGGTAGAGTCAGTAGCTGTAGTATCACGTTTCAGAATGGTGTGACAACCATAGCTACGAGAAATCGTTTCTTTGGGCTTGTTTGGAAACTTGCCACGGTATTGAGATAATTTACTATCAGCTAATACTTTTTCCATAAAAGAACCAAAAATAGGAAGGGCTGTTTTACTACCTTCACCGAGTTGACCCGTACGAAAGTGAACACTTCGGTGTTCACCACCAACCCATGCACCACCTATTAGTTTTGGCGACACTCCCATAAACCAAGCATCTGAGTGATTAGAAGATGTTCCTGTTTTACCACCAAAATCAGTACCTGACCTGAATAAGTCCCAAGCCCACAAAGCTTGTGTAGTTGCACCAGGCTCTGTCATACCTCCTTTGAGAAGCTCTGTCACCAACCATGCTGCTTCATAAGGAATTACTCTTTTTTGTTCCGTTTTGGGTTCATATACAACTTTGCCATCCTTGTCTACAATTTTAGTAATTAATATTGGCTCATGATACATCCCTTCATTTACAATCGTACTATATGAATTAACAAGCTCTAGTAGAGACACATCTGAAGACCCTAGACAAAGAGAGGGTTGTTCTTCCAAGGGCGTTCTAACACCTAATAAATGGGCATATTTAACTATCTCACTAATTCCCACCTCTTGTGCCAACTGAACAGCAACTGAATTGATGGAACGTCCAAAAGCATGTTTTAAACTAATGGAGCTTCCCGAAAACTGACCATTTGCATTACGTGGTGACCAAACTTTATCCACACCATTTTCAACATAATTCCAACTAACCCTTTTATCCGTCATCATGTCACAAGGTGATTTCCCATTCATGATTGCGGCAGTATAGACAAACAATTTAAATGTAGAACCTGGTTGACGTTTGGCTTGCGCCACTTTATCATACTGCCAATACTTAAAATCAATGTCCCCCACCCAAGCGCGGACTTTTCCTGATTCTGGTTCCATGGCTACAAAGCTGCTGTGCATGAAGTGGTTCATGTATCGAATGGAATCCATCACACTTAATACAGTATCCTTTTCACCATTTTTATAATCAAACACCTTGGTTTTGTGTTTTATATTTAAAGCTTTTTTTATCGCCAATGTATCCTCACCGTAAGTTGCTTTTAAAGCAGCATAAGCTTTCGTTTTCTTGGCAATATCTTCAACGAAATTAACAATATCGTGATGGTTTTCATCTTGCCATGGATTTTGACCACGCCAGTGTTCGTTAAATCTGCGTTGAAGACCACGCATTTGCTTATTAACAGCCTCTTCTGCATATTTTTGCATACGAGAATCGATGGTGACATAAATTTTCAAACCATCTGCATAAATATCCAATCCAGTTTCATCTTCCCAATCATTTAAGTACTTATCAAGGTAGGCTCTAAAATGTAGTGCTTCACCATCAAAAGACTGTTCTACACTGTATTTTAATTTAATAGGCCGTTTTTTGAGAGAATCACATTGTAACTGAGTGATTAATCCGTGGCGCACTAAATTATCAAGAACTACATTTCTACGTTCTTTGGATTTTTTAGGATGGGTAATTGGACTATAAGTAGAAGTAGCCTTGAGTAGTCCAACTAAAGTAGCAGACTGTTCGTAATTTAATTCCGATGGAGTAGTATTGTAAAAGGTTTTAGCTGCTGTATGGATACCAAAAGCATTACTTCCAAAATCGACAGTATTACAATACATGGTCAAGATGTCTTTTTTACTGTAGAACATCTCAATTTTAACAGCTGTAGTCCACTCTTTCGTTTTCATTATCAACAGCTTCACACCAGGAATATAACCAAAAAGTCCAGTGGAGTATTGGTTACGCGTTTTATACATATTTTTCACCAACTGCTGGGTAATGGTGCTGGCACCACGGCTTCTGCCTCTTGTAGCATCTCTTAATGCTGCAAAAATACTCTTGAAGTCAATACCAAAGTGATGATAGAAACGTTCATCCTCAGTGGCAATGAGCGTTTTAATGAGTTTAGGAGAAATCTCATCATACTTAACTGGCGTCCTATTTTCCCGAAAATATTTACCCATTATTTTGCCATCAGCACTAATGATCACTGAAGCTGAACTTTGGTTAGGATTATTGATACTCATTAAATTAGGCGATTTCCCAAAAAGCCACAGCAAATTAATATCCACTACAAAAAGATAGAGGAAGAAAAGCACGAAAGTCGTTAAGAATAGATTTATTATCTTCTTATACCGTGGTAAAGTTCTGTAACGCGCCATTCTACTTTTACGCCAAAGTATAAATTTCGAGAATCCAATATTAATGAATTCCAAGAGTAATGAGAGTTGTTTTATCGTTTTATTCCACATGTGTTCATGATTTGGGTACAAAGTTATAAGAAAAGATGGAAATTATGAGTTCATTTGGGGCAATGACGCAAATTCTTTGACAATTAATGAAATTACTCGAACGAAAATGCATAGCAAACGTTTATCCAGATTGTAAGTCAATTA
>CANFFA010000057.1 GCA_947445425.1 Paludibacteraceae bacterium | reverse complement strand
TTAAAGCCAAGTTTTGCGGGATAAGGTTCGGAATGTCCGTTCGGTTGGGTTTGTACATTTCTGTCGCAATATTGTAAATGTCCCAAAGATTTAAAACACTTGTTTCCTGTGCTTTCTCCAAATAATCCTCTGTAAATTGGCTAATTTGGGACTGTGTGAGGGGGTAACATTTAACCTCGTTTCTCAATATTGGGTTGGTGCTGTCGTGTGCCACTCGTAAAGAAGTGAGTAAACCAATGAGTTGAAAAACATCGTTTTGGGTGCAGTTGATTTGTTTCATTTTTTCAAGGGTACGCAAATCGTTTTCTCTGTATTCAAAAAAGTTATTCATCCAATCGCTCACACTTTCAAAAAGCTGTTCATCTGTTCCGCCATTCTTACCGTAATTTGATGCGATTCTTTCGGGGCTTAAAATACATTGGTTGTGGCAGATTTTGACACAAGGACCAAAAGCAATTTGGATGCCGTCTTGGTGGTAGGCTATCACAATATTGGTGGTCATTTCGGGGGTCTCTCGGTCGTTTATTCTGATAGTGGTATAAACACGGCGTAAAATATGTGCCTCGGCTGCGTTCGTGCCGTGTATGGCTTCCACTTGTGGCAGAATGACAACGCCAGGATTTTGTCGGCTTCGGTTTTGTGCTGCAAATATTTCTTCTACCTCGTGATTTAATCCGCTATTTCTGCAAATCTCCGTTATTCGGTTAATGACTTCATAATGATAAACGCCCCGTAATGGGTTGCCGTAAATATCATTCTCTTTGTGGGTTCTCTGTAAGGTGTCAAGGTCTAAAACTTGTATGTTGTTGGTCTGAAAATCAAATGTAGATGCAATCATGTTGTAAGTGTTTAATGTTTAACGTTTAGTGATTAATTATTAGCGTGTTAACGATTAGTGAATAGGTGCGTGTTTTTTTTATTAATCACTCATCACTAACCGTTAATCACTTTTCAGATTTTTCCTTCGTCCGAAAAAGAATAGTATCCGCTTTCGGGTGTGACGATAATATGGTCTAATAGTTTGATGTTTAGGGCTTCGCAAGCTTGTTTCACTCTCTTTGTGATGTTTTCATCTTCGGGGCTTGCTTTTAGTTGTCCGCTTGGGTGGTTGTGGCTCAATATCAATGAACTTGCCCCACATTGTAAGGCGGTGGTCATTATCAGCCGTATATCTATAACGGTTTGTGTCATTCCTCCGCTGCTGTGCTTTTGCCATCCTATGGTATTGTTTCCGCTGTTCAAATACAGAATAATAACGCTTTCGTTTAACTCGATGGTGTCTTGGTCGTAAAATTCCATAAACACGTTATAACAGTCTTGTGAGCTTGTTATTTTCACTTTCTTTGTGTCCCCTTTTTTGTACTTTAGAATGATTTCGGGCAGGTTGGATTTATATGTTTTCATATTGGGCAGGGTTTAAAATTGTGGGTCAACTACTTGTATGTCAGAAAATAGGGCAACCAATGGGAAATATTGTATCTCTTTTTCGTGTCCCTCTTCGCTTATGGTCTTTGTGGTCTGTTTTCCCCACAAATAAAGTGCTTTAGCTCCCTTTTTAACTCGCTTCCCTAATCGTTCCCACTGCTCAAAGGTTTTAAGTTCTCGGTGTCCTTGTAGGTTGTAAATGCTTAAAAGTCCCTCGTTTATCGTGGTTATCCCTCCGTTTTGTTTTAATTCCTTTAGGGTGTTGGAAATTTCTTTTAATTCCGTGCGTTTGGCTTGGATGTTTGAAGCTGTATTCATATCTTTGTTTCTTTTTTTTATAAATTAATATCTTCGGATGTTTGATTTGCACCGCCCACGGTCTCGACACTGTGAGCGGTGTTTTTTTATCTTTTTAGGCGATTTCTCGCATTTCCTTTTCTACTCCTGCGATTGCATCGGAAAACTCTTCTTTCCAAAATTCAATCAGCTTGCCAATGGTTTTGGGGCTGTTGCTCTCGAATAGTTCCCCCTGTGCATCCCTAACCCTTACGCTTGCCGTGTCTCCATCGTGCGAAATGGCGAAATCTTCCACCCTCCTGCGTTTTTCGTTTAGGCTGTCCCACTTAACAGACAAACGGCTCAATACTTCGCTTTTGCGTTTTATCTCCTCAATGCTTTGCACTGGCTTAGGCTCTGCGATTGGTTCGGGTGTCGGTGCCGCTTGCCTTTCCTCTTCTGCCTGTCTTGCTGCTTCTTCGTCTGCTCTGCGTTCCAACTCGGAAGGCAAAACCCGCTCGCCATTGTTGTACTCCGCATTTACCTTTTCAATGACTTCGTAAATACTTACGGTTTCACGCTCTGCGGTGGCTTCGGCTTGCACTTCTTCGCTTGGGGTGTCTACGGCTGTAGATTTGAAATTAATCACTTTGGCGGTTGCTTCTGCTGTTGCCACTTCTGAAATTCTCATGCTTGGGAAGTTCGTTTGCACTTTTTGTGCTGCTCCATGTTTTGACATACTGTAAAAATTTAGATTGTTAATAAAATTTGCATTTACTCAAAAGGGAGCTCTCTCCCCCTTTTGTTACACAAAGATACAAAATAAATAGACCTAAAACAATAGTATATACTTGTATATCAGATAGTTGAATTTGTAAAATGAATAGAGCATAATTTCAAGGCTCTTTTTTATGCACCTATTTTAATGAGTTGTACGAAAAAAAACTTTTAATCTCTGGCGGTCAATTTTTAAATATCGCCTTACCAATGCAAGGAGAATGAACCAAAAATTCGCCAAACCAAAAATAAAGTTAAAAATTTATGCGTTTTCCAATAGAATTGGGGGTTTCAGCCGTAAAAAGTGATAAATTGAAAAAAGAAAAAAAGTAAGTGCCTTACAACCTACAACCACAATACAACAACCACATTTTTAGACTTTTACGGCTTAAAAGTGGTTGTAATCATTTTTTTACTGTAAGCGGTTGTAATCGCCTTATATCCCTTTTTAAATCTTACTTACAACCAGTAAACAGCTAATTTTTAAATAAATATGCTGCAAAGTTGTAAGGTTGCAAGGTTGTAAGCGTGTTTTAATTTTTGCCCTCATGTATTTCTTTCTCTTTATTAATATTAAGGATAGAATGAAGTTGTAAAAAGAAAAATATAAAATCAAAGAAAAAATTTGCGAGTACTTAAAATTCAACGGATTACCACATAAATAACAAAGTAATGTGTACAAAATTCTTCTGCTTTCCTTTCTTTTTCCGACTTTCCGACCCTTATACGGCTGATTTTATGGCTTATATGTCTTCAGAGGGCTATTTTTAAGCCCTCCAACTGTCGAGAGACCCCGCCCCGCACTGCTTCGGGGTTGTAATTACCTTTTTTGTTTTTCGCCTTATATGCCATTACGTTTGATTTGCGGGCTTGTATTTGTGCGTGATGCAGTTTATCAAATCGCTTGAAATAGAGCCACAAACGAAACACGGTGCATTTGTAACTCTATTGTAAAGCTATAAATACACCGAAAACGAAAAAGGGCGGTAAAAATGCCATTAGGGCTCAAAAAATTTGGTACCCCGAATTTTTAAGGGACTAATATCCATATTTCTGAGAAATATTTAGTTTACTTGAAGTTAGGTAATTGGAATGTAATTACATTTAAACACAGACAGCCGATAAGTCCTAACACTTACCAGCTGTCTACATTTTGTATTTTATTATACCCATGAACTCACCATTCCCCCTCCAAAGGCCATTTCAGTCGGGAAGTTCGTCATACCGATAAACAATGAATCGAAAGCATCAGTGCCATCGGTACGGTTTTCGAGTTTATCTTCCTCGCTCTCGCTGAGCTTTTCCCCACGCTTGTCCTTTTTGAAACCATTCGGACCTTGGTAGATGCTGCACTGTTCCATTGCCAGCAAAAGG
Source organism: Paludibacteraceae bacterium (assembly GCA_947445425.1). Lineage (GTDB taxonomy): Bacteria > Bacteroidota > Bacteroidia > Bacteroidales > Paludibacteraceae > Paludibacter. Next base: position 6,201 of record CANFFA010000057.1, on the reverse strand, counting down.
GCTTCGTTGTTGTCACGGTTGAACATCGGGAATAGCTTTCCACGCCTTTTGAGCGCATCGTTGATTAAGCCGTGCTTCTCGATGTGGGGTAATGGATTACCAATGTGTACCCCCTTTACAGCCCACTTGTTGTTCTTGAAGGTCTTCATCACCACCGATGCAAAATCGTCCGAATTCACGGCGTAATTACTCCCCAAAGCGGTATTGTCATAGTAGTAAATTACCTCTTTGCGGTGCTGCTTTTGGTAGTACTTGCAAAAATCATTGACCAATTCCACAATTTTGCGGTCGTACTTCACATAGAAGGATTTCAGCACTTTCATTTTTACGCCTTGCCTTTGTGCTGCCACTATCCAATTGATATTCGCATTGTAATCCATACTGATGCAAATCGGGGCATTACGGTCAAGGTCGCCATCTTGCAGGCAATTGATTTCCTTGGTTTTGTCGAAATTATACTCCAGGCTTTGCAGATAGCTGTTATCAAAAGCCGTGTAATAATGTTCGTTCTCCTTGAGGTTATTGTAAAACCCATCTTTGAGCAATCCCACCTTTTTGCAAAGAATGGAGGTCTGAAACACCAAAGGTGGAAGATCACGTTTCATTTGCTTGATATAGGCTTCCCCCAATACCTGCAGGTTTTCAATACTACTGAATACATTATAGTCAACTGCCACACTTTGCAGCTCTGCAAGGTCTTTACACAAACGTTTGTACTCCTTTATGATATAAGGCTTTGGTTCTTCTCCTTTGGCCTGAAAGCTTTTGAGTTTGTCCATTAGTCGCCATTTTTCATGAATAATGGCGTGAATCACTTCTATCAGTTCATTGTCGCATTTGTCCTCATAGGTCAAAAACCAACTTCCCTTTTTAGTGGTGGGCATATCCGAAACAATCAATTGGCTGTGGTGGTATGGCAAATGTCCGAAATGACCACGGAAACCGCCATTGGCTGGAAAAGTTTCTGATTTCAACTTATCAAAATCCAACAACTTGGCTTCATCCATAATCAGATAATCCAAGGTTAGTGAATTGGAAGTCCCAACGCCATCCTGTGAAATGATGTATTGAATACTCCCATTGTACCAGGCAATCACATGGTCGTAACTCTCCGGCTTGATCATGGGGTCGGCAAAATTGGCTGACTTGGGTGGTTTGCGACCTACATAAAAATGCAGATTCCGTTTATAGCCAAATGACTCCAATGCCGCCAAAGTACCGGGAACAGTCCGGGTCAAACCCTGCTGAAAAGTGGAGCAGACAAACGCACCGCTGGAGCGTGGCATTCTTTGCAAATTGCGAAGTGTAAACGGCGCCACAATGCCGTGCGACTTCCCCAAACGTCTTCCACCGACCACCACTGAAGTATTTGCACCGGTAAACATCACTCTTTGCTGTGGGGCGTTGAAATAGATTTTCTTGACTTCCTTACTCGGTGGCATATTTTTCTAATTGTTGAATGTCAATATCCTCATAGGTCACATCTTGAATATCTTGATTGAATTTGTTCTTCAGATAATCAATTCTTTCTCGAATGTTTTTGATTGGTTTTATTCCCAATAAAGTAGGGTCTTCACTCGGTTCAAAGAGCTGAGGAATGATATCCTCCCAAGGAACTGCCGTGACCTCCTCTTTGTCTAATTGGTTGAATTTAGCGTAGGTATTGGCTGCCTTTTGCATGGCATCGGCATCTTGTTTAAGTTCCGCAATTTCAAAAGCCTTGTGGACCATATTGTTGAACTTGAAGCGGTGCCAATCTTTGGATGCTTTGTTGATTTCACCCAACAGCTCTTGAATAATCCGTACATCTTCATAGGCTTGTGATTTCTCTACCTCAAAAAAGTGAATCAGGTGGTCGATTATCTCCCTTGGCTTTTTATTCGGATAATCGTTCCACAGCGTATAGGCCGACCGTATTCGTTTTAGACGGTTGCGCTGTTCCGTAGCCAAATGAAGCAGTTTCGTTTCATCATCGTACAAATGTATCCGGCACATCTCAAAAGTCTGTTGTTTAGCCATTCTCCTGTATTTTCTGGTCGATGATGTATCTCTGTATCAGCTCCACCGCTTGTGGTGCACCCAATTTAGCCATTTCAATCTCTTGTTTTCGGAGTTCGAATACCACCTCGGCTTTCGCTTTTCGGTAGGCTTTGGATATTGGACTGTACTTATTTCCAATTTCCTCCCTCAATTTATCTTCGTCCAATCCCAACAAAACGGCAATGTCGCAGATATTCATCAAACAGCCTGCATACTCTTCTATCAGAGCCAATTGATTTTGGTCTATTTCCATTTTAGCTCTGCATTTTATCGGTTCGTTTTCTTACTTTTGGTGTGTAGGGCTGCTCAAAATCATCAGCTGAGCCATGTTTCACGGATTGGGATTTAATACGGTTGATTTCGGTTTTGTATTTTAAAAATACCGTGGGGTCATTCATGATGATTCCGCTCTCCTCGCGGTTTCCTTTGGTGAAATTCTGACTGCCTGTAATGCTGATTTGGTGCATATCATTTTCTACCAACACCAACTTGGCATGTGTCTTGGCGTAGTACATTTCAGAAAATACATTTCCAGCAAAACCGATGAGTTTTTGGGTTTTCTGTACCGCCTTAAAATCAAGCAATACAGTAATATTGCCAATCAAATCCTTTTGTTTCAATATCCATATCTTGCGAATGAACTCTTCGGAAATGGAGAATGTCATTACCGTAATATCGGCCTTACCGGTTTGTTTCAATGTCCATTCCAGCCGGTTATACAGTTGAATACCTGTTCCCAGATACGCCCCAACATAATTGGGGCCAATGGGTTTTAACTGTTGGTCGATATTATTCAACATTCAAACCCAATTCTTTGAGTTCAGCCACTTGGTCGGTGGCGAATGTTTCTCCATTTTCGATTAATTCGTTGAAACGAATTTGCATTTTATCCAAGAGTTCGGTTGCCTTTTCGGCATTTTGTTCTTGGATAATGGCTGCTAATTTGGCTTTGTTATCGCTCAGGTATTTGCGGTTAGCGGAAACACGCTTGGCATCAATTTTGGTTGGTTCGTTTGGAATTTCAGATTCATTGGGAGAGTCGGAAGCAATGGCATTCACATCAAAGCCATCGTACAAATTCCAATTGTCCCGTAATTCTTGATCGAGCGACAATAATCTTTTAAGGAATGGCAAGCGTTCGGTAGCAGTGGCTGTTTCGCTTAACACTTTCAACCTTTCATGTAAGGAGCGCATTTCGGGGTAAATCTGCAAGTTCTTTTCATATAGGGCTTGAATGGCTTCGGGAAGCGTTTCATGGTCAGCTCGTTTACCTTTCGTTTCTTCTGGCTGGGTGGCTTCATTGGCGACAACTTGCAAAACCATTTTTGCGACAACTGCCTGGTCGTTGTTCCGATTCTCCTCGCCCATGATTTTGGTGAGTTCGTATTCAATCTTGTCGAAATTTGATTTCTTGATTACATTTTGATGTAGAATCTTGTTGCGATTACCCTGCAACATTAATTTTGCCCCAAATTCTAAGTCTCTTTGGTTTGGGTCTGTACTCAACCACTCTTTTACCTGCTCTTTGTAAGTCATTTTATTTTGCTTTAAATTAAACTGATACAAAGGAATGAGAATGTAATTACCGAAAAAAAGACATAAAAAAAGCCTCACATTTCTGTGAAGCTATAAATTACATATGCAAAACTAGATCTGAAATTACCAAAAGGTAAGGTATTAAACTCAAATAACAAGATTTAAATCCGCTACACTCTTACAAAATATATTTTGTAAGGGTGACTTCCTTTTTCCTTTATCATCATTTTCTATTTAAACATACGAAAATGAACTATATTACACCACGCCCATATTTTCCTTTTCGACAAATATGAAAAATCTGAATCATATTTATACGCCTCTTGTTCAAAGGAGATATTCATATAAGCAGTCATTCTATTTTTATATTTGATTAAACCAACAGCAAATTCACAAAGATATAACAGATAAAATGGGACAATTAATAATTCCAATTGTTGACGGATATGTATCTTTTCGTGATTCATAATTCGTCTATCCTGTTTGAGATGCTTGTCTTTCAATATAATAAATGGAAATAGCGTTATACCCGAAATACCTAATGATTTTATTTGAGGGATGATTAGTATCATATTATTTTTAATTCAAACTTACATTTCATAATCAGTTGCCAACATTTCATCTTTCACTTTATTTAGCTGCTCTAGTTCTTCTGTGGTTAAATCAGATAAACAAATCGTATGTTCTTCGACAAAAGCACTCAAAAGGTCGTGTGGAAAATTTTCTATCTTGTAGTTTACACCCCAACTTCGATAAAGTAAAAACTCTTGACTATCAGGGTCAATTTTGTCATAATCATCTGCAGTCCAGTTCTTCCTAATTGTATTGACATATTTCTTTTCCACGTTTACCATGCTGTATTCACCCTCACAAGCTTCGGTCATTTCCTTGTCGCAAATGCTAATAATTTCATTTTCAAATTCAAAAGGTGCAGGTGGAGCCCACAAACATTCCGAAGAATTTGTATTTATAAATACCGTAATAATAGACTGGTTATTCGTGCATATCTGGTAAATGGAGCTACTAGCCTCAATAGCTTTCTTTTCGCCATCTAATAAATTAAAATCATATTCCATCAAACGATGAAATAAAATATGATAACCATCGTGCTTGGTCACCAAACTTTCCAAAAATCCCATCGCTGCTTTCTCACTGTTTAACCGAATTGGATTTTCTGCGATTAATCCATAAGTTTCTTGGGTCATACTATTTTTTTGTTAACAAGTTGCTATTGTGTTATTTTATCGAAACAGCTTTTTTCCTCTATGCACAAGCCAGAATATCTGTAAGAATTTTCATCATTCCATTTTTCCCATTTATCCCAAAGTATATATGGGAAATGGTCTGTTTTATAATTAACGCCCCAATTATTAGATATAATACGCTCCATACTTTCAGGAAAATACTTATCAAAATACTTTAAATAATCATCCTCCTTCATGTAACTGAATTCACTAATATACTTTTTATCCACTTTACCCGAAGTGAAAACAGGGTCACTCTTCGCCGTCGCTTCTTTTTCGAATATAATGACAGTGTCAAATTCAAATTCAAAATAAGCTGGTGGCACCCATATACATTTATCGCTGTGGATATTAAAAAACAAAGTCATTAATTTCTCGTCATTCGTACAGATTTGATAAATATCTAAGGTGTTTTCATTGGTTTTTTCTTTACCGTCAAAGATATTAAAATCGAATTCCGTTAGTTTGTGATAGATAAAATGATAACCTTCCTTTTTGGTCACCAGACTTTCCAAATATGCTATTGCAGCATTTTCGCTATCCATTAAGATGGGATTGTCAACGATTAATCCGTATGTTTCTCTGTTTATCATTAATTTGGGGGTAATAAGGATTTGGTCTGTTTGTTAATTTTATAGAGTTGATAGGTATTTATAACTGTAAACAAGTTGTTTACATCAATTGAAGAGTTGATGCTTTTCAAACTTGCACTAAGAGAGTTATTCAATTCACCAAATGATTCCTGAACTGAATAATTCATATCGCTAATTTCAGAGACAATACTCTTCTCCATTTTTGCGATAGCATTTAGTAATGAATCTAACTTGTTTCCTAAACTTGATATATTTGAGCCAATAGAGGTCAATTTACTAGACACTTCATTTTCCCAATTCGAATTGTAAATTCCAATTTTATCAAACTTTTCATATATCTCATAAAAAGTAATCAAATCTTCTGAACCAACCAACGCTTCAATCATATTTAGAGAGTGAAAAACTAATAAGTTGTAAGTATAAATCTGACCTTGAATAAGTTCTGCTATTTTATCTAAATTAGATTTCGAGTTAGATTTATCTATTGATTTAAATATTTGTTGGATATTATTCTTTTTTGTACTTATATAATTGGATACTTTGACGAATTGGTGAATATAACTTTTATCAATAGCAATAATATCTTTCTGATATTTTGATAGCAATTTGGGAAAATCATTGTCAATCAAGTCGATTTCTCCATTGTTATCAGTATCTAACTTTTGTATAAATAATTGTTTTGATTCTTTAAGTTGCTCCTTTTCTCGTTCAAGTCTCTCTGTTTCTTCAATTTCACTTTGTTTTTTAGCTTCCATTTTTTGAGCTTGTTCATTTTCTAAATCTTGGTC
>CANFFA010000056.1 GCA_947445425.1 Paludibacteraceae bacterium | reverse complement strand
AAAAACCAAGATAAATTGAAAGAAAATGTCGAAGGTCACATGAATTTACTGGTTCAAAATCAAGAACGGGTAAAGAAGTATTTTAAACACGAATCAATTAATTACGCTGCATAAACAATTCCGATACATATCCGTCGGGTTAATAAGTAAATACTAATACTCGATATTTTTCTGAACGCAAATACCGCAACAAACGCAAATTTTCGCAAATTAATTTTATAACATTTGCAACATGATCTTTTGTTAATAAGGCATTTACACAAATATTCATTGAGATATTCAGAACATTAATTAGGGGTTTTACTTGCGAAAATTTGTGGTATTTGCGTCTATTGCGTTCTAAAAAACTTTCGTTCCGAGCAGCTTCGAATATTTATAATCAAAACTAAAAGCTATCTACTATTGCGTTCTGGCTCCTATTTAAAACTTCACTCCTGGATTAGTAAACCTTAATCCATCACCATCGTGAAAAGATCCAAACTCAGTAACCACTAAGCCTTCGTCACCAGCAAAAAGGAAGTGTTTGCTCTCCATTTCTTTAAGAGAAACTACATCACCGATTTTCATTTTTTGGAAATGCGATACCGAAATGAAATCTTTTTGACTTTCTGGTAGTTTAGGAGCATTTGGTGTGGTTTCGCCAATGCTGTAATTATAACAGCTTCCTTTGCGAACCAACCAAGTTTCACCTTTTGCTTGATGCTCGGTTGGCACATGTGCATGTTCTACAATCATTTGGTTTGGAAGAAGATAGATCTCGTGACCAAAATAGTTGTGTTCAGCATCGTTGATCCAAAATATACCGCCCATTCCTACATTCTCGAAATCACCCAAACTAAAATCGGTTACCCATAGATTCTCTTTCATGAAATCGGTATAAGGTATGCCGTAGAATTCAAACATATCCAAGTACGCTTTCAAAGCTACATCTTGGTTAAATTGACCATCAGTATAAAAATCTGAATTGCTGTATTTTTTTGTATATGAAACTTTTGTATTCATTATATTATTTTTTTTGAAGTCTATGCTCTTTACTCTTTTGTCTAAATCCTGAATTAAAACTGTACGGAAGGATTACTAAATCTCAAGCCATTGTTGTCATGGTAGGTACCAAATTCAGTTAGGATAAGCCCGTGATCTCCAGAAAAAAGGAAGTGTTTGCTTTCAATTTCAGAAAGGAAAACTAAATCACCCACTTCTTTTATGTCGAAATGTGACAAAGTGATAAACTCTTTTTGACTTTCAGGTAATTTAGGAAGATTAGCAGAAGGCTCACCAATACAGAAATTATAAGCACTACCGTGACGTACTAATCCGGTTTCATGTTTGGCTGGAAAATCAGTTGCAACGTGCGCATGTTCAGCAATCATTTGATTTGGAAGTAAATAGATTTCATGACCAAATACATTTTGTTCAGGATCATTTACATAAAAAATGCCACCCATTCCGATATTTTCAAAATCACCCAATCCAAAATCAGTTACCCAGATGTTTTCTTGCATGAACTCGGTATATTCAAAATCGTAGTGCGAAAACATGTCCAGCATCGCTTTCATTCCAACTTCATTGTTAAATTCACCATTGGTGTAGTAGTCAGCATTGGTGAACTTTTTTTTGTAAGGTGCTTTTGTCATAATTTAAGAGTTTTTAGAAAGGTTACCTACAATCTAAATTCGTAGGCTTACTTCAATTTGATAATTAAGAGTTTATAATTTTATAATTTCAATTTCCAGCGATACCTTCTATTTCAATCAGTAGATTATCTCGGCAAATATCCCCTCTTAAATAGATTGCGGGCACATTGGGTAAAATTTTATCCACCACCATTTTGGCCATTTCATAATCGCGAGCCGCTTTTATATAAATTCGAAGACTTTTAATCTTTGTTGGCTCAACGATCTCCACTCCAGCTTCCTTTAAATTGGAAATAGAGATGAGCTCCTCTATGTTTTCAAGCGTAATAATTGTCTGTTTTTTGATGTCTGTCTCAGCCAATGTCCCTTCACCTCGAATGGCTGCAGTACCTGAAATATAAACCAATGCATTGTCCAGCGAATTGACTACTTTCCCTCGTTCAAATTTTGGGGTAGTTCTAGTCTTAAAAGCCTTGTCTTCTTGGCCTACCAATACCTCCTGCGAATAGGCATGCGCTGCAACTTGTAACTTATTATCAAGTGGATAAAGCTTTACATTTTCACCCTTTGATCTCACAGCAAAAAGATCTACCACTACTCCCCCACTTTCTGTTCCAATTCCTGTTGCTGCAGGATAACCCGACGGCCAAATGCTTTGATTGTAAAAATGTGACCGGGCATCATTAAACTCCTGATAATGTTGTTTCTCCTTATTAATACAGGTTATCTGTGAGATATAATTCCATTGACGTACGATGGATGATATTGGCATTTCCTCTTTGTCAAGTATCCTTTTGATTATCTCAAAGATCTGTTTGGATTGTTCAAAAATGCTGGCATTAAAATTATTTGCAAAAGCACCCCCAAGAGAGAGATTTTTGCTTTTCATATCCTCTATGGTTATGTATTGAGTATTATCAAATTGATGATATTGGATATCCCGCACTGTGCTGATTTCTATGCTGTGAACTTCTAGTGCCAATGAATTATTACACAAAGGTTCTTGCGACACATAACTTATCACTGGTGATTTTGCTCCATATTTCGCAACTACCTTTTCTTTTAAAATAGCTAATTCAGCATAATAATCAGTACTTCTATGTGGCGTTCCAAAAAACACAAAGCGGATAGGAGTGCAGTTTCCAAAATTCAATTGAATTAGAATTTCCTGAACTGCTCGTTCAAAAGAGCATTGTTCTTTTGTGAAGTAATAAGCTATATCCAAGTTTAAATTATTCATCATCAGTGTGTTTTTTAGTCTTTCCTTTCAGTACGATCAATAATCTACTAATAAATACTTTAAGTCTTCAGTATCTTAACTTTAGTTTTTATTCTTTTGTCCAATGACCATTGACTTATGTCCTATGTCTTATTATAAAGAATTCACATATTCCGCCAATGCCTCTATCTCTTTAGGAGTAATTTTATCTCTAATACCATGTTTGTATTTTCCGAAAACCTCTTGTAAATTTGCCGCTCTACCGTCAAAAAGATAAGGTGATGTTCTCCAGACTTCCTTCAATGTTGGAGTATCCCATCCGTCCTTAAATTCCACATTTTCACCAATACGATGGAATTGTAAATCAGTATAATAAGGTCCTGAATGACAGTGACTACAGCTCATTCTATCAAAAACTTCATGTCCTTCCAAAGCTTTTTCTGAAAGTTTCCCATGAACCAAGTAAGGACTTGCTATCGGTTTTAAAGATTTCAAATAAGCATCCACACATTGCGCTTTCTCTTCTGGAATGTCGTAGAACTGAATCATTAAAAAACCCCTTCTCACAGCAATCTCTGCCTTTGCACGTATCCCAGAAACCATACAGGGGGGCGTTTCATGCGCCAATATCATACTCTTACAGTTCTTGGGATTTCCCATTCCATCGTTCATCAAATCCCAATTCAACCCATCCGTTCTAGCCTCTCCAGGATGACAGCCACTGCAGGATTGCCAATTTTGATAACAATAACTTGCATCGTTGAAATACTTCTCTCCTTTTTGAGCATCCGTCTCAACACGGTTTCTAACCAAAGCAATGGGCTCAACCAATTTTGTATTTAAGTCCAAGACATTGATAGTATCGGAAAAGTAACTTAGGATATATACCTTATTGTTACTGATACTAAATTCATGTGGACCATTTCCGTACAAATGAATTCTTTCACGAATACCATACAAAAAATGTAAATCGTAACTCAGTTTTGATTTGTCTGCTTGCTGGGTATATTTTTCCAAAAAAGCTGGATAATCAATAACACTCATTTCATGGGTACCAAACTGTGTGATGAGAATGTTTTTGTCCGTACAAGCAATTGACCAAAGTCCACCTGCCCCCCGTTCTGGCTCATCAATTAATACAGCCCCTTCATTTTTAAGGGTTTGTATATTAATCACGCTCATCGCACTGGTATTCATCCAACCTTGTTGCAACTGACTGGTGGGAACTTGAAAGCGTCCCAAATTGTGCGTTGCAAATAAGTATTTATGGTCAGGGCTCAGACAAAGTCCTTGTACAGCATTGCTACCATTGGTAAGCTGAATGTCCTTTATTTTCTTAAAATCGCTCGTTCTAATTACCGAAACACATGCTGCAACTGTATCAATATCTGCTCGTTGCGCTGGTAGATAATTGGCTACATATAGAAATTTACCGTCTTTACTGCTGATGACCACTCTAGGTTCCCTTAGTACTTTTACTGTGCGAGTCTCTTTCTTTTTTACTAGGTCAATTTCTGAAATTGTATTTGAAAATTGATTGCAAACAAAAACTTTCTTTCCATCCTGACTAACAATGGGAGCAGTAGTTCCAGATCCTGTTGGAATAGCATCAGTAATGATATTGCTATCTAAATCAATAATAGAAAGTGATCCAGAAATTTCAAAGCAAGTTACAAAAAGATATTTTCCAGAAACTGCAAGTCCAGTTGGGATTTCTGCAAATTTCCACTCCTTTTTCTTTTCAGAAAAATCTTCATTGTATAAGGCTACGCTTTTAACTCCTTTTTGTGATAGAAAAATACCTTTTTCATTTACAACTTTAATATCAGTAATGAACAAAGGTGTTTCTTGGTACAATTCGGTTTTCTGATGTGTAAAGTTCAACATCAATACTGAAATGAGCAAGATCGATAATATGGTAAGGATTTGGTATCTCATCTCTATTTTATCAGTAGTAAGAATTACTTCTTCTGAGAATCATTATTGTAGCCCAATTCAAATGAAATCGTTTGGGTGCATTCGAGTATCGCAGCAGCAATAAACGAAATTGTTTTTTCAGGTAAGCGATCTTTGGGTCCTGAAATCCAGATGGAGCCACAAGGAAAAGCATCGTAATTTAAAATGGCTGAACCGATACAAATTACACCTCCCAACTCCTCCTCTCTGTCGAAAGCAATCCCAGTTTTTCTAACCTTCTCTAACTCCTTTAGATAGTCAGATTCATTGACAATGGTTCTCGAATTATGTCTTTCATAGCCCATCTTGGCCAAATAACTATCTCGTACATTGTCCGGAAAATGGGCCATCATTGCTTTCCCTGGTGCTGAACAATGCAATTCAATCTCTTTTCCTGGCGTCAACACAAAACAGAAAGGGTGTGATCCAATGGCTTGTTCTATAAACAGGGCTTTATCAGGTCCCATTACACCAAAACAAACTGTTTCTTTTACTACGTCTCTCAACTCTCTGAGCTTTGGTAATACAATTTGCAATAAATTGTGTTCTTGTATCGAGCGGAATCCAACCGTCAGCATTTTACGTGAAGACCTGTATTTCCTTGCTGCTTCATTGTAATTCAAATAACCCAATCTTACCAATGTATTGAGTATCCTATATGCTGTCGTTTGAGAAATATCTAGTTGACTTTTAATCTCTTGCAGTGTCATCCCCAAAGAGTGTTCTGACAAGAGTTCCAACACTGCAATTCCTTTTTCGAGATTAGGTACTTTATAGGACTCTTCTAATTCTTCTTTCGTATTTTCCATATTTGAAATCTTATTCCATATTTGACAATACAAATATAGGGAGTGTTTGTAAATTTGATATCGCTGAATCTATTAAATTAAGTTAAAAGCCGAACTGTTATTGAACATCTTTTTGCTTGTTTTCATCTAGTTGAAAACGAAACAAGCCCCACAAGTTAGACTTGTAGGGCTTGTTTTGTATTGAAATAGCTTAAACCTTTGGCTTTCGCAATATTGCTATGCAAAGTCTAAAATTGTATCAGCATCAATTTGAAATATCTTTCTAAGGTTTTTTGCAAGTTTCATTCCTATTGCCTTTTTCCCCCTAAGTATTTCGCTCATGCGCGCTTCATCTATACCAAGTAAATTGGCAGCTTCCCTTTGCTTTAGATTTCGTTCTGCCATCCGCTCTTGTATTTGTGCGATGAGAGGATTTATAGGTATCGGGTGAGGGTATTGAGTCTTTTCCCAAGACCGAACAATAGTTGATAGGCGAAGGTATTCATTTTTGTCTTCAACAGTAAGTAAGCCCATATCGCCAAGGACCGTCCCTTTGGCGATGATTACATCTATCTCATCACAAACCTTACGATACTCCTTATCAGTCTTAATTATATTATTTTTCATATATATCTAATTAAATAGTTTTTGCATCTATCTTATCGTATTCGGAATGTGTTCCAGCAAAGCGGATATTCAATTCACCCGCAAAAAAAACCACAACAACAATTATACGGTAATTATTTCCTTTTAGATTAAATACATAGCGATTATTGCCAACATAATCTGCACTCGGAAAATCTGACTTTAATTCGTTATGGTTGGACCATTCTGCTTCACTTATTCGTACAATCCATTTATTCAATGGGTTAAGTACATTGGCGTGTTTATTAACAAATTCATGCAGCTTATACCTTTGAATAATTTCCATAAAATTCAGATCGATTTACTTGCAAAAATAAGCAAGTTTTGCGCATTTTGCAAGTAAATTGCTATTTATTCTATTTCAATGCTGAAAGTTTAACAATAAGCTTCAAGTCATTCAGTACACTACTCAAGAAATCACTAAAACGAAACAAGCCCCACAAGTTAGACTTGTAGGGCTTGTTTATAAGTTGAAATAAAACTATTTCTTCATCACTTCCATTTGGTGACGTACAGACTCTTCGTGAATCGCAACCAAAACTGTCTTGATGAATTCAGCATCCATACCCATGCGACCAGCTTGTTCAACACGGTTAGCAATAATTTCTCCGTAACGTTGCTCTTGTAAAATTGGCATATTGTGCTCTTTTTTGTAAACACCAATTTCCACGGACACACGCATACGACGGGCCAAAAGTTCCAATAGACTGTTGTCTAAATCATCAATTTGACGACGCAAAACGGTTAAGTTTTCAGTGCTTTGGGTCATATCACGAATCACCAAAGTGTTCAAAATAAAATCCAATACATCTGGAGTAACTTGTTGTGCGGCATCACTCCATGCTTTGTCTGGGTGACAATGTGACTCAACAATCAAACCATCAAAGTTCAAATCCATTGCTTGTTGGCAAATTGGTGCAATCAACTCACGACGACCACCAATATGACTTGGATCACAAATAATTGGCAAGTTAGGAATTTGTCTTTTCAATTCAATTGGAATGTGCCACAAAGGCAAATTGCGGTAAATCTTTTTATCAGAACTACTGAAACCGCGGTGAATGGCAGCAATACGACGAATACCAGCATTGTGAATACGCTCAATAGCACCAATCCACAAATCTAAATCTGGGTTAACTGGATTTTTAATAAATACTGGGATATCAATACCTTCCAAAGCATCTGCAATTTCTTGTACTGCAAAAGGATTAGCAGAAGTACGAGCACCTACCCAAAGGATGTCCACATCATGTGATAAACATTCACGAACATGTTTAGCAGTAGCAACTTCCACAGCAGTGTACATTCCTAATTCTGTTTTAACACGTTTCAACCAAGGCAATGCTTCTACACCAACACCTTCAAAACCACCTGGTTTAGTACGAGGTTTCCATACACCTGCACGGAAAATTTTGATACCATGAGATTTCAAAGAGCGTGCAGCTTCCATTACTTGTTCTTCGGTTTCTGCACTACACGGACCAGCAATAACGAAAGGACGTTTGGCATCCACGCCCGGGAGTAAAATTGATTCTAATTCCATATTGTTTTTATTTATCAGTAATCAGTTGATAGTTAACTGTTACCATTGTTTATTTTATTATTATAATTGAATAACTCTGAAAGTCTATATATGTTTGATTGAATTAATTTTGAGTTGAAAGTATTCTTTGAAGTGCTTCCAATAACATAGGCTCTGGGCAGCAAAGTGAAATGCGAATGTATTGATTCCCTTTATCACCAAAAATAAGTCCTGGGGTAATGAATACATTTTTACCATACAATATTTCATCTGCCAATACACCTGAATCTGCATACTTTGCAGGTATTTTAGCCCATACAAACATTCCTACTTGCTTCTCATCATATTTACAGTGAAGTGCATCCATAATTTGGTAAGCAACAACCCGTCTTGCACCGTATACCTTGTTCATTTCAGCATGCCATTCTTCTGTATTTTGCAAAGCAGCCGCTGCCGCAACCATCATCGGCCTATACATTCCAGAATCTACATTGGATTTTACTTTCAAAATCCATTGTACAAATTCTTCATTACTAGCCAACATGGCCATTCGCCATCCTGCCATATTGTGCGATTTACTCATCGAGTTCATCTCTATGCAAATATCCTTGGCACCTTCAACCGCTAAAATACTCAGTTTTTCATCATTCAGAATAAAGCTGTAAGGATTGTCATTACATATAACGATACTGTGCTTTTTTCCAAAGGCTACAAGTTTTTCAAATAAGGCAACACTCGCATTGGCACCAGTAGGCATATTGGGATAATTCACCCACATTAGCTTAACACTGCTAAGGTCTTTTTGTTCCAAGGCTTGAAAGTCCGGCTCCCAATTGTTGTTCTCATCCAAATCATAAGAGATGATATTGGCTTCACAAATTCGGCTGGCAGAAGTATAGGTCGGATAGCCTGGATTCGGTACCAAAACACTATCACCTGGATTTACAAAAGCCAAAGTAATGTGCAATATTCCTTCCTTAGAACCAATCAAAGGCTGTATTTCAGTCACCGGATTTAGTTTTACACCATACCACTTTTGGTACCATTGAGCAAAGCCATTGCGCAATTCAGGAATTCCAACATAACTTTGGTAGCCATGTGCATTGGGTTTCTGTGCTTCAGCACAAAGTGCAGCAATTGTATCAGCTGAAGGTGGTAAATCCGGATTTCCTATCCCCAAATTGATGACATTTTTACCTGCAGCATTCATTTCGGCCACTTCACGCAACTTAGCAGAAAAATAGTATTCCGATACGCTATTCAGCCGATTTGCAGGAGTAATATTGAAATTCATAATTCATGTTTTAATTTATAAATCATAATAAAATTCATAAAACTGCAATAATTAAAGTTCCATTTCAGTGGGAATAATTATGCATTATGAATTATACATTATGAATTATTCTGGTGTTTTAGCTTCTCTGTACTCTCCTAAAATTTGAAAATCTTTGGTCAAAGGGATGATCGCATCTAAAGATTGTCTGTAGTGCGCATAGTCATTAAAGGTGAGATTAATGTAAAATTGGTAGCGCCACTCCTCTCCGATAATCGGTAAAGATTGAATTTTAGTGAGGTTATTGTGATAAAAAGAGAGTACCGAAAGCACTTTTGCCAAACAACCTTCTTCATGTGGTAAGCTGAAAACCAGTGATGATTTATTGGGTGTAATTTCTTTAATCATTTCCGCTGCCAATGTCGGCTCAGCAATAATCAAAAAACGGGTAAAATTACGTTTATTCGTTTCAATACCTTTTGCGATAACCTCTAAACCATATTTCTGAGCTGCCAATGCACTACAAATAGCAGCACGTTTTGGGATTTTTTGTTCAACAATTTCTTTAGCAGACAAAGCCGTATCCACACTTTCAATAACCCTCATCTTTGGATGTTCACTAAAAAAAGTCTCACATTGCATCAGCGCAATCGGATGAGAATGAATCTCCTCAATATCCTCTATCTTTTGACCGGGCAACACGACTAAATTATGTTCAATGCGCAATTTATGCTCACCGATTATTTGACAAGCACTTTCACGTAATAAAGTATGATTTTGAAGCAAGCTTCCTGCAATCGTATTTTCGATGGCAACAATGGCCAATAAAGTAGGATCCTTGGCCATAGCATTGAACAAATCAGGAAATGTATTACACTCCAAAATTTGAATTTCCTCACCCTTGAAAAATTCACGGGCAGCAATTTCGTGATAGGCACCACTAACACCCTGTATAGCAACTGTTTTCATAATTATTATTCAAGTATCTAAATAGTGGTAAATAAATAATGTCTTATTAATTTATTAGTCAAATATAAATGGTACGCGGATTTACACAGAAAATACGGATAAAAAAACGGATCTATAATTCTTGGCTGCGCCAAGCGGTAAACCGAGCGGACTACGTCAATTGATTATGCGCTCTTATCAAAAATGCTTGCATTTTTTTT
>CANFFA010000055.1 GCA_947445425.1 Paludibacteraceae bacterium | reverse complement strand
TTTCGAAGAGTTCAATATAGCGTTCACTGATACCTGACACTATTTCAGGGGTCATTTCAGGTACTTGCTGACCATCTTTTCCTTGGAAACCATTTTCCATCAACCATTCGCGAACGAATTCTTTTGAAAGTTGTTTTTGCGCTTCACCTTTTTCGAAAAGTTCTTGATAACTATCAGAATAGAAATAACGAGAAGAATCTGGCGTATGAATTTCATCTATCAGGTAAATTTTACCATCACGACTTCCAAATTCATATTTTGTATCCACCAAAATCAATCCACGTTCAGCAGCCATTTCCGTTCCACGGTTGAACAATGCCATTGTATATTTCTCCAGCATTTCATACTCTTCTACTGAAACTAAACCTTGGCTTAAAATTTCTTCACGGGTAATATCTTCATCATGACGACCCAATTCAGCTTTGGTAGTTGGGGTAATAATCGGTTGCGGAAAACGTTGATTCTCAATCATTCCATCTGGAATCTTCACACCACAGATTTCACGGACACCACCTTTATAGGTTCTCCAGGCACTTCCACACAAATAACCACGTACAATCATTTCTACTGGATACCCCTCACAGCGTAAGCCAACGGTAACCATAGGATCGGGAGTAGCCAATTTCCAATTCGGAACGATATCAGCCGTTGCGTCCAAAAACTTGGCAGCAATTTGATTCAGCATTTGTCCTTTAAAAGGAATTCCTTTGGGTAATACAACGTCAAAGGCTGAAATCCGATCGGTAGCAATCATTACCAATAAATCGTCTTTCACAGTATACACGTCACGCACCTTACCGTGGTAAACGTTTTTTTGTCCATCAAAATGGAAGTCTGTTTGAGTTAATGCGTTCATATAATATTATGTTATAATTAGATATAATAAACACGGTAGATATTGAAATTGTTTCAATATCTACCGTGAAGTTTCAAAATTCAAATTACAAATTAGTCCGCAAACAAAGGATATTTCTCCATTGTTTTATTCACCTTATCTTTCACTGATTTTATAACAGTTTCATTTTCAACATTAGAAAGTACTGTTTCAATCATTTCAGCAATTTCTACCATCAATTCCTCTTTTGTTCCACGACTTGTAATCGCAGGAGTACCCAGACGAATACCAGAAGTTTGGAAAGCAGAACGGCTATCGAAAGGAACCATGTTCTTATTAACAGTAATATCCGCTTTTTCCAATGCTTTCTCGGCTACTTTACCTGTCAACTCTGGGAATTTAGAGCGCAAATCAACTAACATAGAGTGATTATCTGTACCACCAGATATAATAGTAAAGCCGCGTGAAATTAATGCATTAGCCAGTGCCGATGCATTTTTCTTCACCTGAGTTTGGTAAGCTCTATATTCTGGTTGTAAACATTCACCAAAAGCGACAGCTTTTGCTGCAATGACATGCTCTAAAGGACCGCCTTGAATCCCAGGAAATACAGCAGAGTCAAGTAGGGCTGACATCATTTTCACTTCACCTTTTGGAGTTGTTTTACCCCAAGGATTTGGAAAATCTTTACCTAAAAGAATGATACCACCCCGTGGTCCACGTAATGTTTTGTGTGTAGTTGAAGTTACAATATGTGCCCATTTCAATGGATTTTCCAACAATCCAGCAGCAATCAAACCTGCTGGATGCGCCATGTCTATCATCAAGATAGCACCTACTTTGTCTGCGATTTCGCGCATGCGTTTGTAATCCCATTCACGTGAGTAAGCAGATCCACCACCAACGATTACTTTTGGTTGTTCGCGTAATGCTACTTCCTCCATTTGATCATAGTCCACTCGGCCTGTTGCTTCACACACATTGTATTCACAAGGTTTGTAAAGAATACCAGAACTATTTACGAGGGATCCATGAGATAAGTGACCACCGTGTGATAAATTTAGGCCCATAAATTTATCACCAGCATTCATACAAGCTAAAAATACAGCTGCATTGGCTTGCGCACCAGAGTGTGGTTGTACATTTGCCCATTCGGCACCAAAAATTTCTTTCAAGCGATCGATAGCAATTTGTTCACTTTCGTCTACTACTTCACAACCACCATAATAACGTTTTCCCGGGTAACCTTCGGCATATTTATTGGTTAATACAGAACCCATAGCCTCCATAACTTGCTCACTTACAAAGTTTTCTGAAGCTATCAACTCAATACCTTTCATCTGACGTTCTTTCTCACGTTTGATGATGTCAAAAATCACTTGGTCTCTTTTCATTTTTTTTGTCTTAAGTCCAAAGTCTATTCGCAATAGCCAGCGGACGAATTATTGTTTAGTTATTTATTTCTTTTTCTGCACACTCCATCCAAACTTTCCAATTTCCTCCCCCAATTTAAAATAATGTCCATGGGAATAAGCAATCAATTTAGCTTCTGCAAGATTGAAAGTATCTGTTTCTGGATGAATATATTTTGAGTCTGCTTGCACATTTACAACTTCGGCTATAAACATGTCATGAGAACCTAATTTTACAATTTCGTTCACTTTACATTCAATGCAAAGTGGTGATTCTTTAACAATTGGAGCTTTAACCAATTGGCCTTGAACGGGATGAAGATTCATCTCCTCGAATTTATTATACTCCTTACCACTTTTAACGCCACACCAATCTGTAGCAAAAGCCATGTCTTCGTTTGTTAAATTAATTACGAATTCCATGTTCTTTTTAATTATGTCGTAGGAGTGCCTTTCGGGACGAACTGAAATATAACACATCGGCGGATTGGTACAAATCGTTCCTACCCAGCTGATTGTAAGCAAATTATATTCTTCTGACGTACTACCACAACTAATCAGTACTGCTGGAACTGGATAAATCAATGTACCAGGTTTCCATGAAACATGCCCATTGTCAATATTGTTTTGATTTTTTATTGGCATTTTATAGTAAAATTTTAAAATCATTTAATTTTAACTTCGTCACCTTTGACCTCTCTTTCACAATAGTGACATTTGAACATCAACTCTTCATCATGATGTAAAACATGAAATTTTGTAGTAACTGATTGATTGTTAGTTATACAGTTAGGATTACCGCACAATACAATCTCTCTAATTTCTGAAGGAAGCGTCAAAGCACGTTTTTCAGCGACTATAAAGTTTCGAATAATACTAATGTTTGCGTTTGGAGCAATGAGTGAAATTTTATTGGTTTCATCTTCTTCTAAAAATCGGTCTGAAATTTTGATGATACCTTTGGTGGGAATTTTAGTACTCTCTAGATTATTTCCAATGGTAATCAGATTTTTATAAACATCCAAATTCAAAATGGAAACCACCTTGAATAATTTTTCTGATGGAATATGATCAATCACTGTACCATTGCAGAGGGCAGCGACAATTAATTTATTTTGTAACGACATATTAAATAATTCATAATTAACAAGCATAATTAATAATTGTAATAATCAACAAATAAGATTATTACATCTTCAGCAAATAAAAATCATATCACTAGCCAAGCAAAACCTAGCTATAAACACCGAGTCAACTACTTACTCACCAGAACTTTACTTAAAATAGCCTGTCTAACATATAAACCATTTTGAGCCTGCTTAAAATAATAGGCTTTTTCATTGCTATCAACATCAGGATCAATTTCTGTAACACGAGGAAGTGGATGTAAAATTCTCATATTCGACTTTGTATTCTCTAACATATTGTTTTTGAGTGTGTATACATTTTTAACACGCTCATATTCCATCATGTCTTGAAAACGTTCCTTTTGAACACGGGTCATGTAAAGAATATCTGCATCATTGAAATTATCATGCAATTCAGAAGATTCTTTGAATTTTATATTATTTCTTTTACAAAAAACTTTGTATTCATCAGGAACTTTTAATTCATCTGGTGCAATAAAGTGAAAAGTTGGATGAAAATGAGACATTGCCATAATCAGAGAATGAACGGTTCTACCATATTTCAAATCACCAACCAGGCAGATGTTTAAATTTTCAAGTGTAGCTTGTGTTTTAAATATTGAATATAAATCGAGAAGTGTTTGGGAAGGATGTTGATTGGAACCATCTCCCGCATTGATTATCGGCACAGGTGATATTTCAGATGCAAATCGTGCAGCTCCTTCAAGTGGATGGCGCATCACAATTGCATCAGCATAACAGCTCACCATGTGAATGGTATCATTTAGGGTTTCGCCTTTGACAGAGCTGCTGGTGGTAACATCCGAAAAGCCAATAATAGAACCTCCAAGTCGCACGACTGCGGTTTCGAAGCTCAAACGCGTGCGAGTAGAGGGTTCAAAGAAAAGGGTGGCAATTACTTTACCATGCAAGGTTTTTCTGTTTGGATTCAACTCAAAATCAGCTGCTGATTCGAGAATTTCTAAGATTTCATCCTTGCTATAATCTGAAATGGAAACTAAACTGTTGTTTGACATGGTGGTGTAATAGATGTGTTTTGAATCCTACATTTTTATTGAGCAGAGTATTGTTACAATTTTAATGATAAATTATCACAATTCTAATTTGTATTTGTAAGAGTTTTTAAATATTACAAAACCGACTCAAAAATACTATAACAACCTACAAATTAAACTCATACATTCAATCCGAATATATAAGAAATACACAATATATATAGGTATGCAAAGATAGCAGTTTTTTTACAATAATAAAAACGCATTAAAATTGATTTTAGGCTCGACTAAGGACAGAAATCTATTGTTAAAAATCAAATATGGAGCCCTCAATTTCAATATAAATATTCGACAAAAACAAGCCTTGTTTTAATTTTAAAATTGGTTTGTGTATTATTTCATTTATTAGTACTTTTGCAGCTCATTTGCTGTATTAATGAGTAGAATTTAAGTTCACATTTAGATTGATCTACTTTTTTGAGGTATATTTACAGCAAAATTATATTCGTAAAACAATTAAAATGAAAAGAGTAAATTGGTTCTCGTTGATAATCGTTATTATAGCAAGTGTAAATTGTTCATCCCAAAAGGATATTGCTTATTTCCATGGGTTGAATGCAAGTAGAGCCGAACTTATAAATAAATACTACAAAACCGGACATGAAGCCAAAATTGGAGTAGGCGATATGTTGTCAATAACCGTAACTGGTTTGGATCCATTGGCGGTTGCACCTTTTAATCTTCCTTTGGTATCCTATGCAACACCAGGTAGTGACCAACTGTCTGCTGCACCGACACTTCAGTCTTATTTGGTAGATGTAAATGGGAATGTGAATTTTCCGGTTATAGGCACCATTCGTTTGGCTGGATTAAAAAAATCCGAAGCAATTAAATTTATTGGTGAAGAATTAACACCTTATCTTAAAAGTGCGATTGTTACCATTCAATTTATGAATTACAGAATCACTGTCTTGGGTGAGGTCGCAAAACCAGGCCAGTATTCTATTAATAATGAGCGTGCAACTATTCTAGACGCCTTGGGTATGGCAGGAGACATGACAGTTTACGGTGTTCGTAATAATGTGCTGCTTACAAGGGAGACGAATGGTAAGCTTGAATTTGCAAGATTAAATTTGAATACGGATGAGATATTCATGTCCCCTTATTTTTATTTACAACAAAATGACATTCTCTATGTGGAACCAAATAGTGTAAAATCAATAGGTTCACAAAACATCGGCTTATACCTTTCTGGTTTCACAACATTTATGTCAACAATAGCACTTCTTATTAATCTTACAAAATAATAAAAGATTCAATTCAATTAGCTTTTCACCTGCCTAATATAAAAACTTATGGAAAATAATAACCAGCGCCCAAATTCAAATAATTCTGATCAGATTGACCTTAAAGAGATGGTTATGATGTATCTACGAAAGTGGTATTGGTTTGTAATTTCTGCAGCATTATTTGTCACATTAGCATATTTTTATTTGGAATTTTCAAGTGTGAAATTTCAAGTACAAACCTCTATTTTACTTAGAAAAGATTCTAAAGGTGGAGGTTTATTGGACATGTCTATGTTGGATGGTTTGGGCGTTAGTGGTGGAGGATCGTCGAAAGAAGTTGAAGATGAAATACAAGTTTTAACTTCGAAAACAATCATGCAAAATGTTATCAGAACATTGAGTATTGAAACTGAATGCTATGAAAAAAAGAAATTCAGATTCGAAGAGATGTATCCAGTTTCTGCATTAAAATTGGTTGTACCTGTATCTTTTAATGATACAACGAAAAATCCAGTTGAATTTAGAATTAAAAGCACTGATCTTGGATATGAAGTTTTATTTAAATCAGCTACATTTAAAGAAAAGTATTTCCTAATAAATTTGGATAAGGCAATTAAAACGCCAATTGGGTTGTTTCGCATCATTCCAATTTTACCTCTTCACACTTCAAGCACCTACAAACTTATCAGCTACCCAAGACGCAACTTAACAATTCAATATAGTGAAAAAGTTAAAGTTGCCTCTGCAAATAAAAAGTCTAATGTTATAAGTATTAGCTCAATTTCCGCTTGTCCTAAAAAAACTGAGGTGGTAATAAATAAATTGGTGGAATTATACAATCTAGATGCTGTGCTGGATAAAAATATGATTGCACAACATACCACAGAATTTGTGGAAGAGCGTTTGAAGTTAATCAGTAGTGAGTTATTAGAAGTTGAGCTAGATGTTGAGCATTATAAAAAACAGAATAAATTAACGGATATATCTTCGGAAGCTGAAATTTTCTTGAAGTCTTCTAGTGAATATGATAAAAAATCTGCTGAAATTGAAACACAGTTGAATTTGGTTGGTTTTATTGAATCATCTGTTAAGGATAATAAGAATCAATACAATTTGGTTCCAGCAAATTTAGGGATAAAAGATGAGTCTTTGCTGGCATTAATGCAGGAGTACAACAAGGCATTGTTGGAACGCATGAAAATTATGCGCACTACCAACAGTAAGAATCCTGTAATTACGCAAATGGAGCAGCAATTAAAGGAGCTCCGTTCCAGTATCATTGTAAGTATTGGTAGTATCAAAGATGGTTTAAAAATTTCTAAAAAGGACATCCTAAGTAAAGATGCACAGTTTGCGTCTAAAATTAGAGATGTTCCTACTCAAGAGCGCAAGTATATTGAAATCAAACGTCAACAAGAGATTAAGCAAAAGCTGTATCTTTTCCTACTACAAAAAAGGGAGGAGAATGCACTTAGCCAAGCCAGTACGATACCGTCTGCAAAAACACTGGACGCTGCCTATACTTCTTTAACACCTTTAACATCAAGAACGACTGTGTTCCTTTTTGCTATGATGTTGGGCTGTTTGCTTCCTATAGTAATTATCTATCTATTAAGTATTTTAAATGATAAAATTACCAATAGAAAAGACTTTACTAAATTAGTGGCAAATCCTCCTTTCCTAGGATCCATTATTCAAAGTAAAAGTGAAAATAACATTGTGGTTGAAGAAGGAAAATCAACCATTATTGTGGAGATGTTTAGGTCCATTCGAACTAATTTGCAATTCCTATTAACAGGTAAAACGTCTCCTGTGATATTGATTACTTCAAGTATAAGTGGTGAAGGAAAATCATTTGTTTCTATCAATATTGCCATGTCATTGGCATTGATGAAGAAGAAGGTTGTATTGGTTGGTCTTGATATTCGCAACCCAATGCTGGGTGAGTATATGCACATTTCCAAAGCAAATGGAGTTACACTGTTTCTATCTGATCCAGACCATTCTTTGGAGGATATTATTATACCGTCAGGCTTCCACCCTTACTTGAAAGTGATTCCAGCGGGACCTATTCCTCCGAACCCTTCTGAATTGTTAATGAGTACACGTTTGGATGAAATGATCTCCGAATTGAAAAAAGAGTTTGATTATATTATTTTAGATTCGGCACCAGTGGGACTTGTTTCTGATACATTCTTATTGAATAGATTGGTGGATGCCACTATTTATGTTGCTCGTCAAGATTACACGCCTCGTGAAATGTCTGAGTTGATCAATGAAGTATATGATAAGAAAACACTTAATAATATGAGTGTAATTTTAAATGGTACGGATGAAAATTCTGGATATGGTTACGGATATGGATCAAAAAAATATCACAAGGATGAAGAGGTCGTTAAAAAGTCAGCTTTATCCAAATTCCTTAGACGTTAAAATTTAATTTTACAAACAAAAAAACCTTGAAAGTATTTTCAAGGTTTTTTTGTTTGTAAAACTTATATGACAGATATAGATTTCATTCAGATCCCTTTTACAGCCAGACAAACAGAAACAGCTGATTTCAGTATTGAAATCAGCTGTTTTTGTACAAGATTGATTATTTAGGTATAGCTAATTCTAAAAATCACTTGCCAGTTGTACTTTTAGTAATTCCTTCGTGGAAAGGAGCCCACAGGCAGCAAAAATATCTTCACCACGAGAGGCTCTAATCGTGACAGTAAGCCCTTTGGCTTTTAATTTATTTTGAAAATCAACGATTCCTTCCATTGGAGTACCTTCTAAAGGCGTATTTGGAATAGGATGAAAGCGAATTAAATTGATGCGGCATTTAATCCCGCTGAGTAATCTCACCAATTCATTGGCATGTCTGGCCGTATCGTTTACATTGTTAAACATTATGTATTCGAAGGAGATACGTCTTTGTCTCCCTAAATCCCAACGTTTAATTTCAGCAATCACTTCAGTAATGGGATATACACTCTGTATAGGCATAATTTCCTGACGTTCACTATCAAAAGGCGAATGTAGGCTAACTGCTAAATGCGCTTGTGATTTTTCGAGAAAGCTAATCATCGCAGGAATAATACCGATAGTCGAAACGGTAATGCGTTTGGGACTCCAACCATAGCCTTTATCGGAAGTCATTATTTCAATGCTATTGAGCACTGCCTCTACATTGTCAAGCGGCTCACCCATGCCCATATACACTATATTGGTAAGCTTTTCAAACTCAGGTAATGATTGGATTTGGTTAATAATTTCACCTGCTGATAAATTCCCCTGAAAACCCTGTTTACCGGTCATACAAAACAAGCAACCCATTTTACAACCTATTTGGGTGGAAACACACAAAGTAGCCCTGTCTGCATCTGGAATATAAGCCGCTTCTATAAAATTGGACGTTTGTGTAGGATATAAATATTTTTTAGTTCCATCAATAGAACTTTGTACTTTAGAGGGTGGAGTAAGCAAAACGCAATAATTAGCGTCTAACTTTTCACGTGCCTGCTTCGAAAGATTAGACATCTCTAAAAACGAGTACACTTTCTTTATGTACATCCAATCGGCCAACTGTGAAGCTGTAAATGCAGGAAGACCCAAAGTAGCAACTTCAGATTTTAATTGAGAAAGGGTTAGACCAAAAAGATTGGTTTTCATATGCTGCTAATTTAAAATATGCCAATCTGCCAATGGCTTGTCAATTAAAAATAAAGAATTTGAACTTTATCCATCAAAAATAAGTTTCCGAAATAATTTGTTGAAATGAAATGCCTTTGGAAATTAAAATATCCCGTACTTGTACCACCATCTCTGCACTCCCGCAGAGATAAAAATGTGCATCCAATTGCAGATCATTTTTATTTATTAACCATTCAGTCAAACGGCCTTTAAAATACGCTGTATCTTCTTGTTGAGAACAACATCTAAAATAACAATCGGGGAAAAATGATTCAAGCTCTTCTCTAAAGTAAAAGTTTTCGTCCAACCTACCGCCGTGAACCAATATTTTATCTACACCTAAACCCGAGCGAGCCATAGAAACAAATGGAGCAATTCCAGTGCCTGAAGCTATCCAATAAGCAGAATGGTTATCCGTTTTAAAGCTCCCAAAAGGTTCAGAAACATAGATGTAATCTCCAGCTTTTAGTTTAGACAAAAAAGGGGTAAGTTTACCCTCCTTCTTCTCATCAAAAAGTATCTGAACATATAGATCCTGTTCGCCGCTAGCAATGCTGTATAGCCGTGGTTCCCCATCGGGCACAAGGTCAATGGCTACCACCTGACCAGCTCTAAACGTAAAATCACGTTTGAAAGATAAAACATAAACATTAGTCGCAACAGTTTGTATCTGATAAAGTTGCTTTTTAAACAACATGCGTTTTGAACTCATTAAAACGAATATTTACTTGTTTATTTCATTGGTAATTACTGCCAATACAAAACAATAAGTAATTAATATGCAACTACTTATTTTCGGTATTTACCATCCAACTGGAGAAAATATTGATATAATTCCAGAAAGACAGAATTAAATCCTC